>CAYGMR010000205.1:0-9490 GCA_964350725.1 uncultured Ardenticatenaceae bacterium
TTCACTTATTAGGTTTAGTCCATCAAGCCGCCCACATCCAAAGAACGTGGATGTTGAACGCTGTATTCAAAACGAATTGACGTTTTGGCCTCAGCGTCTACTTGCAAAGACCATTTTAGCAGATTTAACTCTGTTTGTTTGACTGGAGTGGGCTGCGCTTCCTCCAGTTTAACCTTGATCTGCTCATGCCGTGAAACAGGAATTTGGTCTTCAACTGTTAACTTCACTTGTGTCTGCATCAAATTTTGCAGTTTGATAAGATAACCATAACGCAATTGGCGTTCATCACGCAAGCGGCGTTTATCTACCTCACGTTTGACAAGTTCACGTTCAATCGTCAAACGCTCTTCCACACCCAACAGCAACTCGATTTCGCCATCAGTTGGGGTATAGTCCAAACGTGAGCGGCCAATAAAAGCATCATCAACGAACAAATTCAGTTGTCCAGCCAATAATGGCCCTTGACTCGCATTAACAACCTTTGCACGGCGATAAACGGCATCGGTATGTTTGGGAATGGCTAAATAATCAATTTGGGCATCAAAGCGATGCTGCCCTAAGGTTGTTTTATGTGGTGAACCATCGCTGGGAATATCTGTTTTTCCGGGGACAATGAAGGAAACGGCCGTGCCACTATCCTGCACCTCAGCCACAACCATTTCGGCGGCAGCCGGTGCTGCCATAGCGACTTCTGGCATTGCATCCGCCATCGCTGTCATCGCACGGGCTTGTTTAACTTTGCCGCGTGGCCGCGGCTGTGGGGGTGGCGCAGGTTTGTATTCGTCGATAAACCATGGCTTAAGTTCGGGCAACCGTTGGTTGAGGGCTGGACGTGCTGTCGAGACGAGCAAGTTAACGGCCGTCCAATCTTGGCCCGTGTTTTGTTTGATTTGGGCTAAGGCATCAATTTCGAGGAAACGGCCGTTGTCATCTTCAACCAGACGCACATCATATAAAGGCTGCCAACCTGCCTGCCGCACGATATACGTCAGCCTCGGTTGAAAATCACCTGCTGCCAAAACCTCGACCTCCACAACCGCCTGATAACGCTGCCGTGGCCGGGCCGCACGCAAAGCATCTAATTCCTTGACTAATTTTTGCAACCGACGCTGCAAATCGCGTGATTGGGTGTCGATGGCACGCAGTTCTTTACGCACTTCCTGGTCACGATCATGCAAACTGTTTGCCAGGCTAACCTGGTCAGCAACGGTCATGCGGCCGCGTGCAAATCCTTTGGCATATTCACTTGTCGCCTGCCGCAACCCATCTAGATGCGCCATTTGGGCCTGCCAACCAGCTTTGGCATCGGCCAACAGACGTTGTTCATCTTCTACAGCTTCAATTTGTGCTTCCAGTTGACGCACACTGGCGGCGGGTGCTTGTTCATAATGTTTGCGATTAATGTCAACCCCATGCAAACGTACACGCGCGGTGCCGCTGCCAGCAACACGCACAGAATCAGGTTCTAAGCTCAAAGGCAGATCATCAAAGGTGATTTGTTGTGTGCTGGCTTCAACGGTACAACTGCCGCCACAAGCCACTTGCGCACGGTCTGGATAGACGGTTACTTTTTCTATGGAATATAGTACTGAAGTCGTTACTTTTGTGGTCATTCTACACCTTGGAATGGCTACAGCTAATTTAGGAAGGAACTAATTTTTCCTTTGTCTTAAATTCGTTCCTTCCCTAATTCGTTGTAGTCATCGGAACTACATTCTACTTTTCAAAAACTGTTCAACTGCACGCCGATAAGGCAAACTGGGGCGTGCCCCTAAACCGGTACAACTGAGGGCGGCAACGGCCGTTGCAAATTTCAAACTCTCGCGGATCGCTTTTCTCTCGATAACGGCCGTTGCAAAACCACCATGAAAAGCATCACCCGCGCCAGTACTATCAACAACATTCACCGGAAATGCAGGCATTGATCCGGTTTCCCCTTCCATATGATACACCAAACCTTGTGCACCGGAAGTAATAATCACATTACGGCACAGTGGCAGCAATTGTTGCAAGGCGCCAGCCGGCGTTTTTTCATTTGTGAATGGCAAGGCAAAGGTCTCAGCTGCTACCAAATAATCAACTTTGTCAAAAAGCGTTTCGGTTCCGGCATGGACTGAGCCGGCATCTAAAATTGTGGGGATTTGTTGAACTTGGGCAAGTTCGAGGAGTGTTAAAGCTGCCTGCAATTCATGGCCATCAAATAATATCGCCTTCACATTGGGGGGTAGTGTGAGCTGTGACCATTGAACAGCAGGTGTCTCGCCACGATAATTTACAACGGATCTTGAACCATCTGGCTTTACATAAATTGAAGAGAGCGACGAAGGCATGTCTCCGCGCAGCACCCATTGGGTATCAACACCCTCCGTTTGCAATTCACGTAAATGCGCCTCACCATACAAATCCTTTCCCACATACCCCAAAAATGCGCTGCGCAATCCTAAACGTGCTGCGGCTACGGCCGCATTGGCGGCTGGCCCGCCACCACATTCCAATAATGTCATTGCCCGCATTTTTTCATCAGCGCCAGGCTGATGGGTAACGCGAAAGGTTAAATCGTAGGCTGCCATGCCCACACAAAGTAGATCAAGCGGCATTATGAAGTTTTAGGTCTTCCTCGGCGACAACACGATCATAATTTAAGCCATATTCACGGGTGAAGCGCCGCATGGCAGTTAAGGCTCGTTCTGTATACCACCAGTAGCGGTCTTTTTTACCCGTCTTGCCAGGTGGCGGCGGGAAGAGGCCAAAGTTGGCTTTCATCGGTTGGAAATCACGGGGGCCAGCGTGGGACACATAATGACACAACGCACCTAACATCGTATTTGTAGGCAAAATGACTGGGTTTTCACCTTGCAAAAGGCGTGCAGCATTGATGCCTGCTACCAAACCCGTGCCAGCATTGCCCATATAACCTTCGACACCGGTGATTTGACCGGCAAAAAACAGGTCTGCCCGGTTGCGATATTGCATCGATGGATGCAGCAAACGTGGTGCATTGATATAGGTGTTGCGGTGCAACATGCCGTAGCGCAAAAATTCTGCGTTTTCGAGACCCGGAATCAAACGCAGCACGCGCTTTTGTTGTCCCCATTTGAGGTTGGTTTGAAAACCGACGATATTGTAGAGCGAACCAGCTAAATTATCTTGCCGCAGTTGCACGACGGCATACGGCCGTTTACCGGTACGCGGATCAATCAAACCCACTGGCCGCATGGGGCCAAATGCGAGTGCCTTACGACCCCGTTTTGCCAAAACTTCAACCGGCATACAGCCTTCAAAAAATTTTGGATCCTCGCGTTCAAATTGTTTGAGTGAGATCGTCTCGGCAGCCACAAGCGCATCACAAAAACGATCGTATTCTGCCTCGGTCATGGGGCAGTTGATATAATCCCCTTCGCTTTGTTCACCCTCATCGTAACGTGATTGCCGGAAGGCAACAGTCATGTCAATGGTTTCGACATCGACAATTGGCGAAACGGCATCATAAAAGTAGAGATAATTCTGACCGGACAACTTTTGCAGTTCTGTGGTCAGGGCAGCAGAGGTTAATGGACCGCTGGCGATGATGGTGGGGGTGTCAGGAACGGCCGTTACTTCTTCACGAATCAGTTCAATATTAGGATGCTTTTCAATGCGCGTGGTGACAGCTTCAGCAAATAACGTGCGGTCTACAGAGAGAGATGATCCGGCGGGAACGGCCGTTGCCGCGGCACAAGCCAAAATCAAAGAACCCAAACCACGCAGCTCCGCCTTCAGCAAGCCCGGTGCCTTGTTAACCAAGTTTGAGCCTAACGAATTGCTGCAAACCAGTTCCGCTAAACGATCTGTTTCATGTGCGGGTGTCGCTTTACGCGGCCGCATTTCAAACAACTGCACATGCAGCCCAGCTTCAGCAACCTGCCAAGCCGCTTCAGTACCAGCCAGGCCACCACCAATAATAGTTATCTTTTTTGTCATAGAATTACGCTTAGCCGTATTAAGATAGAACAGCCCCATCCGGAATCACCATCTGGGAACCCGTCTCATTTTTTATTTCGACAACACCGCGACAAACAATGTCACGACCGAATTTTACATCTCCGTGCACAGACAAACGTGTGCAATCTATCAAAGAAGGTGCCCCATATGGAAACCGTTCGGCTAATTGATCCACCAACTTGTAATAACGATCATCTAATTCAACAACCAGCGGCGGCAATGGTCGTGCAGGATTGGGCAGGATATGAAAATCGTCTGTGAGTACATATGCATCTGAGCGCACAGCCAATAAATCGAGGCTCTTTTTGACAGGTGCAAAACGGGTACGCGGCACACGCACAGCTTGTGCGCCTGGAAAAACGCCAATCGCCGCGCCCATTGCCGTCTCCAATTGATAAACAGGTGTCGAGCTGCTATCCCGTGGATCGACTGTCTTGGCATTCAAAATCATTGGCAGTCCAAGTTTGTAATGACGCGCTTGCATGACGCGCTTCAATGCAGGCAAGTTCAGCCACAAATTATTTGTGTTGAAGTATTTATGCAGGGAAATATCCTGGAATGTATCCATATCAGCAGCTGGGCACTGCGCTGATTCGCGCAGGATTAATTGTCCGTCGGGCTTCTGCGCAAGATGCCCCCCTTTTTTGTCCATGGCGGTACGGTCGGCGACTTCCATCATGAACGGGAACTGATTTTCGGCGAAGTAACCCAAGATTGCTGTGTCTATTACTGCACCCAAATTGTCGGCGTTGGAGACAAAGGCGTATTCGTACCCAGCCACCAATAAGGCGTCGAGGGTGCCATTGGTGACCAAAGCGGTATAGATATCACCATGCCCTGGTGGACACCATTCCAATTTCGGGTTTTCTGGCCACATTGCTGGCGAGAAATCCGCCTGGCTAATTTTCGGTTCTTTGTGCTGCACAAAACTCAGGGGGATTTCATTTTGCAGCTGTGGGTATTTTTCAAGTGCGGCCAACGAATCGGCATCGGTGACAAAGCTGTTCATGAGAATGAGCGGTACATCGGCGGTGATGGCCTGGCGTGCAATGATGTCAAGAAATGACATTGCATCACGCACAAGCAGCAATGATTTAGCCTTTTGCAGACCCATGCTGGTGCCTAGGCCACCATTGAGTTTAATAACGGCCGTTTTTGCCAACGCCACCTTTCCAATCTCAGTGAAACGTTGGGGAAAGGTTTCAGCATCAGGAACGGCCGTTACCGCTTCGATCTCATTTTCAGGAATCAGTCCCGTCTCCCCAGCAACCAATTGGTCATAATAATAGGCAAACGACTCAATAAAAATTGCTGGCAGACCTTCAGCCTGCATCCGTGCGGCAAATGGCGCAAAGTTGGGGGTTTTTGACAACGTTATCTTCCTTTTTAGTGAATCAACCTATCAGCATCATAGCCAGTCAGCTGCTTTTGGCTGATTAGTTGAATTGCTCTTTTAAGCTGCAGGATTGGACAGTTTTTGCAACATACTGCGTGCATCCTGGTCAGTGGGATCATGTTTGATGGCTTGTTCAAACCAATAGATCGCCTTTTGATCGTCTTGGCGATCACGATAAATCAAGCCCAGATTATAGGCGACATTGGGGGCAATCGGATTGATGCCTAACGCCCGATGAAAAGCATCAATCGCTTTTAACTGTTCTTCATCAGTTGCCAACACAGGATTTCCTAAATAGGCGGCACCTAAATTTGTCCACACCATCGCGTGATCAGGTGCCATCACACTGACAGGTTCCAGCACAGTCACCGCTTTTGAAAATTTCTTGGATAAGATATAAGCACCACCGAGGTTTAGACCTGCATTGATATGGGTGGGGTTGAGGCTTACGGCCGTTTCCAATAAAGGTATCGCCGCTTCTACCTGCCCCCCATGCAACAACTGCGTGCCACTGTTAAACGCTTGCGTAAATGCTGCTTCTGAATTGGATGATGTGGTGGATGGGGCTGTTTTTTCTTGAGAAGTTGTCTTTGCCTTATGTACCTGCCGCTTTTTTTTCGCTTTATTCTTAGCCAACCTCTTTATCTCCTCAGTATACAATTCATTAATATTTGTCATCCGATTGTGGTCTGCCGCGTACGGTCAGCCAAATGATCACGCCAGTTATACCAAATCCCGCCAATAAAAGCAGACCCCACAGGGCATATTTCTGCCAAAATTGGACAAAAAGCGAAAGTGGTTGGCGGTTTTCAAGCCATTCATCTTCAACTTCGCTGAGTGTTGCATTCAGAACGGCCGTTACGCCCGCCTCACAATCTGCCCCACCGGTGTAAGCTGCGACCAAATCAGCAACAGCTTGTGGCCCATATGTTTCTTGCAGATAACGCACAAAGTCGGGGCTTTGGACGCTGGCCAACTGGTAACCTTCGTCTTCCTCTAGCGGCCAAGTTGTACATAAATCTTTTAAGGGGATCGTGTCACGCGCCCGTACGGCCGTTGCTAACAGGTCGGCACTTTCCAAGTCTGGTTGCTTTTGTTGTGACAATGCCAATCCTTCGACCAACCATTGGGGCAAATTACTAAAACGTGGGCCTGCTGCCTGATAGAGCAGCATTTGGGTGACACCATAGGGCACACTGTTAGCTAGATTTGATTCATTGCTTGTGGGATTTACGGCCGTTGCAAATATTACATCCCAATCAAAAGAAGCTGGTATCTCTGCCCCGCTAATGCCTGCCATATTTTCTGCAGAAGGATAGACAACTACTGCATAAGGGGCGATGGCTTCAAGCTGCAAGCTGGGCGCTAAGCGTGCTGAGGTTTCTGCCACCAGGTCAAGCACTTCCTGCCCAAAAAATGGACCCTGCCCGCTCCAGCGCGCCGTGACCCCATTTTGAGTCATCTCTTGCCACATAAACGCATCATCCGCATACAGCACAGTCTCTTTCGGCGAAACAACTGCGCCGTTTTCAGTTTCCAATACCCACCAATATTCAATCATGCTAAAAGGAGGCAAATCTAATTCTGCTAGATCGATTTTTTGGGCAGATCGGAAAGGTGCGCCAATCGAAAATGGAGCCTCGAAAACAAGCGGTTCCGTTTCATTCTCTGGCAATACAAACAATGTCACACCCGACGCGATGCCCAGGTTTGAAGCTTCCAGTAAAAAGCGCATCTCCTGCCCAAATTCGTATTCGGCCGTCGAGGTAAACTTATAATTGCGGCTTTGTTGATCTGGCGTTTGTAAACCCAGAGGAAACAAAGTTACACTCAATAAAAAAATAAAACTGATTATGTTCACAAACCTAACAATGTTATCGCCATAGCAATGGTAAATGGGCTAATGAGAGTCGCCACAACCACAATGCCGGTGACAACAGTGGCCTTCAACCCAAATTCAGTCGCTAAAACGATGGTAAAAACAGCCGGGGGCATGCTGGCTTGTATGATCGATGTACTGCGCCCAAGACCTTCTATTCCAATAAAAGTCACCACAGCCAAACCAATAAGCGGCCCAAGCAGCAAGCGCATACTAATTGCGGGAACAGCCAGACGCATATTGATACCGCCACGCAAATCAGCCATTTGCATGCCTAAAACGAGTAACATGACCGGAATCGCGCCTGCACCAGCGACTTCAATGGCACTCATCAATGGTCGCGGAACGGTTAGCTTTAGACTATACACGATCACCGCCCCAAATGCCGCATAAACGGCGGGTAAACGCAGCATGCGTTTGAGTGCGTCGCGCCAATGTAAACGTCCCATCGAAGCGATTAACGCGCCGAGCGTGTAAACGAGCATGGTGCTGGTGGCATAATAAACGACTGCACGCGACATCCCTACCTCGCCATAGCGCAAATCAACCAAGGTGAGGCCAAAATTGCCGTTATTCACAAACATGGTCACGATCATGAGAACGGCCGTTTCCCTACGCGACAATCCCAAAACACGCGCCACCAGGAAGCCCAACAGCACACCCATTGTCCCAATTGCTAAAAGTGCAAATAAACCCAAATCGAGCAGTTCATCCCCAGGTAGCTGCGAATTAACCAACGATGCAAACACCAGGCAAGGGCTTAAAACATTAAAAACAATGCTGGAAAGCGACTTTTTGTCTACCGGTTTCCAGCGTTGTAAGCCATACCCAAATCCAGCAACAAGCAGGATCGGTAAAATGTTTTGGGTAAAGACAACAAATATTTCACTCAAAGAGGAGCTTACCAATCCTCATCAATCATGTCACCCAAATCAAAACCTAATGAAATCATCTGCGCTTCGCTGATGGCTTCATCGATGGCATCATGCAGCGCTTCCAATTCAGGATCATGGGAAAAGTTTTCTAAGATTTCCAAGGCATGTGCATTCCCAATCTTACCTAGCGCAATAATTGCATTGTAGGCAACGTCTTCATCTTCATCTAACACGAGTTCTGCAAGTGGTCCGCTAAAATCGCTGCTGCCAATCTCACCAGCAGATCGGGCCGCAATTGCACGCATCTCTTCATAGGGGCTTTCCATTTCATCGATAACTGTCGTCAGCCAACGCGCATCAGCACTATTGCCCATCGCAAAAACAGCACTCAACTGCATTGCATATGTGCTGCTTTCGTATGCTTCGGCAATCATCTGAGAGATTTCTTCCGTATTGGCAATAGCTAAAGCTTCCAACGCCGAACGCCGCGTAGCCAAAATTGCATCGGGATGATTGTAAGCGTCTGACAATACTTTAATGAGGATTGGTTCGCTCTCATCTGGCAGTTCACCCCACTGAGCCAGCAACATATAATGGGACAATGCGGCGGCGGCAGCAGCTCTCACCTCATGCGAGTTGTCATTTTCTAAGAGGTCGATAATGGCAGCCATTGTTTTTGTGTCTTCTGCATCCCACAATCCATCCAAAGCAGCCACGCGTACAAGCTCATAGGTATCTTGTAAACAAAAGCCAAAAAAGTGGCTGAAATCAACAAGAAAATCATCCTCAGCAATACCAGCCAGATGCCGCGCAATAGCATGACTACGATCATCTTCAGCAGCCGGCCATTGCTGCTGCACGGTTTCCATATCCGCATCAGAAAGGTCAGACAATCGATCCAAAAGTTTGAAGGGGGTATCTTCGGCCGTTAACAGTTCAGCCAGTGCCTCTGAAAAAGGCATTTGTTCAGTTTCGTTTTCCATCATACACCTCTTGAGCAGTCTGTCGAACAAAGAAGTTTTCGCCACAGATTAACACAGATCAAGCAAAGAAATCGAGGAATTTTGTGTTAATTCGTTGCAAACTAGCCGAGAATAAGCCTTTTCCAACAAACTGCTAGAATTTTATAATAACTAAAGCGTATTACGCACCTTTTAGGTGAACGCAATACGCTCTATTATAAACAACTATTCGCAAAAATTAGCGGTTTTCTGGAGCGAGGACAATCGTCATTCGGTCTTTCGTCGATTGTCCTTCGTCAAAAAGTTAAGGAATAATCGGGTTGACTATATCCTGGAAGATCATGAATGCCATCAAGCCCAGCATCACCAACATGCCAATCACATGCACCATGCCTTC
>CAYGMR010000206.1:0-4540 GCA_964350725.1 uncultured Ardenticatenaceae bacterium
AACGCGCCAGTTCATACTCACGAATCTGGCGTTCCCAAATGGTATCATCAAAACTATCGGGTTTATAAAAATAGACCCTAGCCCGACGTTTAACAAAAGCGGCTCATTGCGAAACGGCCGTTCCTAACTCTAACAATCCCGAATTAACCCCAATACGTTTCAACAAATCAGGAATCTCAGCAGCACCCAATAAGGCCGGTGCAACTAACAATAAGCGCCTGATATCTTCCGGATATGCCAGGGCAAAGCTGGTCGCCAAGGCACCCCCAAAAGAATGCCCCCCCAACATAATAGGGGGCAGATCTAAAACGTCACAAAAAGCAGCCAACCATTCAACCAGGTGTGGCAAAGTAAATGGTGTCGTCGTTTCACTCAGGCCAAAACCAGGAATATCAGGAACGATAAGCCAAAATTGATCATCCATTGCGTGCATCATTTCACGAAATGCATCTGCTGAACTGGTCATGCCATGCAGCATCACGATCGGATCAGCGTTGGGCGTGCCAGCCGTATAATAAGCGGTATGGATACCAAGGGCATCTACATATTGCGGGGGAAATGGTGGAAAATGCAAAAATTTACTCCTAATGAAACTAAATAACTTGATATCCCAACGAGAGCTGAGCTTGGCAAAATCCGAGCTTCACCAAGCCCAGCCCTCGTTGGTCAAAATCCAAAGCATGTGTTTTAACGTATTAAGCCGCGAACTGTTCAGCTAACACGGTGCTCAACGTTGGCCGGCCAATCTCCTGCAAATCATATTGGACACGTTGGTACGGTTTTTTGATCTTTAACACACGTGCCAAATCAATGGGTGTCGCTACAATGACCATATCAGCGGGCGTATTCTCGATCGTCGCTTGCAAATCAGCAATTTGTGCAGCCCCATAACCCATTGCAGGTAGAACAGCCCCAGTTGTCGGATATTTTTCATAGGTAGCTGCAATTGAACCCACAGCATAAGGATGTGGATCAATAATTTCAGCAGCATCAAAGTAGTCAGCCGCCATCACACCTGCGCCATATGCCATTTCGCCATGTGTAAGAGTTGGCCCATCCTCAACTATCAACACACTTTTCCCACGGATGGCAGAAGGATCCTTGACAGTTAATGGTGAAGCGGCCTTAATAATTGTTGCGCCAGGATTGACCTTACGAATATTTTGCTGCACAGTGATCACGTCAGAATGAACGGCCGTGTCTACTTTATTAATCACAACCACATCCGCCATACGCAAATTTGTTTCGCCTGGATGATACCGCAGCTCGTGGCCTGGCCGATGCGGATCGACTACCACAATTTGCAAATCTGGTTTGTAGAATGGCATATCGTTATTACCACCATCCCAAATGATGATGTCGGCTTCCGCTTCAGCAGCCTGCAAAATGGCGGCGTAATCCACACCTGCATAAATTACAGCGCCGCGTTCAACATAAGGCTCATACTCTTCACGCTCTTCAATTGTGCATTCATGCCGATCCATGTCATCATAAGAAGCAAAACGCTGCACCTTCTGTGCCTCTAAATTGCCATAAGGCATCGGATGGCGAATGGCGACCACACGTCTATAACCTAGTTCCTTCTGCAAGATTTCGAGAACACGCCGCGCTGTTTGGCTTTTGCCACAACCTGTACGTACAGCACAAACTGATACAATCGGCTTTTTAGACTTGAGCATCGTTTGTCGCGGCGGCAAAAAGCGATAGCCAGCACCCGTTGCCAATACGCGCGAAGCCAAATGCATCACATACTCATGCGAAACATCTGAATAAGAAAAAACAACTTCATCAACATCATTCTCAGCGATGATATTTTCAAGTTGATCCTCTGGATAAATAGGAATTCCTTCTGGATAAAGGGGTCCAGAAAGAGCCGGTGGATACAACCTACCCTCGATATTGGGAATTTGTGTGGCTGTAAAACCAACAACACGAAATTGATTGTTTTCACGGAAATAGGTATTGAAATCGTGAAAATCACGCCCGGCCGCACCGGCGATGACAACATTGGTTGATTGAGTCGCTTGCATAGAAATTCTCCTATTAGGCAACTATCGCATTTAGGCAACATTCGTAATTAACTTAGCGTTTTGGATCGAATGCTGCTTTGCGGAGGCGTCCCCTTAATTGTAATTTTACTTGCGGACGCTTCCATAGTAACCAACAGTTGCCTAGCTAAATTGGCAATGAAAATCCAATTTATGGGTTGGTAGTCTCGCTGCCAATATTCTAAAAGTGGGATTTTAATGTCAGGTTGACCATTGTTTAATGTGACAAAAGCCCTGGCATTCATTGTTAGCTTATCACTTTTTAGCTACAAGAAAAGAGTTAATGAGCATGTAATGATACTGATGTTTGTCATGTTTTGTGGGTAAAGAAGGCTGTCACGGCAAACATTCACTCTCTACACGAAAAGGAACAAGTTTACCATAATGTGTTTATCATAAAATCACCTATTTATGTTGATTTGATATTGATCTTATGCAAAGTAATGCTATAATGCACTTGCAGCTATAATTACATAATCAGTTAACAATCAGACAGATTATGTTAGAACAGAAGATGTAATCGGTCTCTTCCGCCTTTATAGATCGGTTTTAGTGCATTAGTCCCGGCACCACCATTCTGAATATCGCCTGTTTTCCGCCAAGACGCTTATTACTATACGAATTTTACGGGGCCACGTGGCAAAATTGTCCGCGAGTATCGAGGAGATATTGGCAATGGAAAAAGAACTGCTCGCTTTTTTAGACTATCTAGAACAAGAATATCATTATTCTCAAAACACAATCGCGGCATACCGCAATGATCTATCACAGTTTTTTAGATTTCTACAAAGTGGAAAGTATACTAACCTACAAGATTGGAATGATGTTAGTGAAGATATGATCAACGGTTATGTTGACTACATGAAAAATCGTGACAAGCCATTAGCTTCCTCTTCGATTGCCCGCAAGGTTGCCGCCGTGAAATCATTCTTTAACTATTTGTTTGCGCGTGGGTTCATTCAAGAAAACCCCAGTGCGCAAGTTGATTCTCCCAAAGTCAAAAAACGTCTGCCTCAAACGCTCTCAGCAGAAGATGTCGAAAACTTACTGGCAGCACCGACTAAAAAATCGACACCCAAACATTTACGCGACACCGCCTTGTTGCAGGTTTTGTATGCAACAGGGATGCGTGTGACTGAAGTGGTTTCTTTACGTTTGGATGATGTCGATGAAGATAATCATATGTTAAACTCGCCTGGTGCGACTGGGGATGTCCGCCAGATACCACTTGATGAAGAAACGACCGAAATTCTGGAAAAATATTTAGCTGATGGACGGCCGTATCTCGCCAAAAGTCGCGATGAACAAGCCCTCTTTCTAAACCACCGTGGCAAACAACTAACACGCCAGGGATTGTGGCTGATCATTAAAGCGTATGCGAAGGAAGCGGATTTAAATGCCAGCGTTACACCTCATACGCTGCGGCACAGTTTTGCAGCGCATAAACTGACTGATGGTAGTGACTTGGAAGAAGTACAAAAACTACTCGGTCATGCCAATATTTCCACCACACAAATCTACGCCCAAGTTAATAAACCACAGAAGGCAAAAGCTTAAAAGACGACTTGTTGTCTAACAAGCATCTTTTGCCGCCAGTTTGTGGCCGTGTCTCACTGCGGCTTGCACAGTGCAAGCGTTGACC
This sequence comes from uncultured Ardenticatenaceae bacterium, assembly GCA_964350725.1. GTDB lineage: Bacteria > Chloroflexota > Anaerolineae > Promineifilales > Promineifilaceae > JAACFF01. Next base: position 3,691 of record CAYGMR010000206.1, read on the forward strand.
GCGCCACATTTGTGTCCGTCAAACCTTGTTTGCAAAACGACTAGACAACCCATATGGAACGTATCTACGTCTTTCTCATTCGCAATGATGTCTGGATTTATATTCTGGCCTCGTTGGGCCTGGCTTGGTATTTTGCAGAATTAATTCGTGCACGTAACTTGCTGCGACGTGCGATGTTTGGGCTTGAGCGTGAACGCGGTTTGCGCATGCGCAATAATGCTCTGTTCTTTGTCACGCTCTTCCTTGTTGTGATCAGTATCGTATTTTTCGTTAATCGTAATATTGCCCCCACAATATCGCCAGACAAGCTCAAACCGCCCACACCCACCCCTGATATTTTCCACACGCCGCTTTCGTCGCCAACGCCTCTTGAAGAAATGGTAGACCAGGCAACACCCACCCCACCATTGGTGGCAACTGTCACTTTGCCGCGCCCTCCCGGGGCTCCTGATGAGATAGAAGAAACACCCGCCACGGCACAACCGACAGAAACGGCCGTTCCCCCCACACCCTTTACTGCGTGCAATGTTGCTCTGAATATTAGTCAACCAGCCAACGGGGCTGTGGTCTCTGGCGATATCTCCTTTTTTGGTACGGCCGCTACCGAAAATATGGCACATTACACAATCGAAGTGAACGGTCCCCAAACCAATGGACAATGGGCCGACGTATTGGGTCGGCGTATCGAGCAGCAAGTTGATGATAGCTTTTTGGGGTCAGCCAATTTGAGTCAATGGGAGGAAGGACCATATTTGGTACGCTTAACGGCCGTTGATAACGGGGATAACATGACCGGCCAATGTGTAATTCAAATCACCATTGCCTACTAACTTCATATTTTTAAACCACA
>CAYGMR010000206.1:4640-7470 GCA_964350725.1 uncultured Ardenticatenaceae bacterium
ACGTCGTGCTCTCTGTGGTGAACTTTTATTCTGTCTGCCTTAATTCTAGTCAACCTCTACAGGCTCATAAAAACAAAGCAGCGTGTTACCATATTTGCGTTTGTCATCCAAAGTCAGGTTAGTTAGTTCTAGGGGAGCAAACTCTTTGGGGTCAATCTGAACGACAATTAAACCGTCTGATGTTAGATAGGTAAACGGCCGTTGGTCCAACACACGCAGCACATCGATCCAAATGCCTTTATATTGCGGCGGCGCTACATAAATCAGATCAAACGGCTGAAAGACATGGCTGCCCAGATAACGAAAGGCATCCGTTTGCACAACCGCAGCCCCTTTTGTCAGACCCGTATGTGCTAGATTCGCTTGAATCGTGCGAACAGCAGCACGCACTGAATCCACAAACACGACCTCAGCCGCACCACGGCTCAACGCCTCAATGCCCACCTGCCCAGTACCCGCAAACATATCCAGCCAACGCGAGTCCCAGACATATTCGCCCAAAATATTAAACAGGCTCTCTTTAACGCGATCCATAATCGGCCGTGTCGAATCACCTGGCACTTTTTTGAGCTTGCGCCCTCTGGCTGTTCCACTAATTACGCGCATAAAAAATTGCGTATTACGTATTGCGTAGGCTCATTCATACGCAATACGCAACACGCAATACAAAACTTCAATCCTTACTAAAAATTTTATTTAATCAAATCCACAATCTGATCCGGATGCTCTGCCACTTGCACACCGGCGGCACGCAGCGCGGCAACTTTACCTTCGGCCGTACCCGATTTGCCTTCAACAATTGCGCCAGCGTGACCCATACGCCGTCCAGGCGGCGCTGTGCGGCCAGCAATGAAGGAAGTCACCGGTTTACTCATATTGGCGGCAATATACTCCGCAGCAACCTCTTCATCATTACCACCAATTTCACCAATCATGATCACTTGTTCAGTTTCTGGATCAGCCTCAAACAGTTCCAACACATCAATAAAATTAAGGCCTTTGATGGGATCACCACCAATGCCAACACAAGTCGACTGACCCATGCCACGGGCAGTCAAAGCAAAAACGACTTCATACGTTAAAGTACCGCTCTTGGATACAACACCAACATTTCCAGGCATAACAATATTACCTGGAATAATACCAACTTTGGCTTCATTAGGTGTGATCAGACCGGGACAATTGGGACCAATCAACTTCACATTCTTTTGATCCAGATAATCGCGGGCTGCAATCATATCCAAAACAGGAATATATTCAGTCAGGCAAACAATTAGTTCAAGACCCGCGTCTGCGGCTTCATAAATCGCATCAACCGCAAAACGGGATGGCACAAATATGATCGAAGCATTGGCATCTGTTTCTTCAACAGCTTTTTTTACCGTATTAAATACGGGGGCTTTTTTGCCAGCAGCTTCAAAAACTTCGCCACCCTTGCCTGGTGTCACACCGGCAACAACATTCGTACCATAATCCATCATATGGGTCGTATGGAAACTGCCTTCACGGCCAGTAATACCTTGTACAAGTAAACGTGTATTTTTATCAACTAAAATGCTCATTGGGCACCTCCAGCTAGGGCAACAGCTTTTTGGGCGGCTTCGGAAAGCGTAGCGGCCGTTTCCATATCAGCGTCAGCCAGAATAGCACGTCCCTCTTCGGCATTGGTTCCTGCCAAACGCACCACCATTGGCACATCAGTATCAATTGTCTTTAACGCTTCAATAATGCCACGCGCAACCTCATCGCCGCGTGTGATGCCGCCAAAAATATTAAATAACACTGCTTCTACATTGGGATCAGACAAAATCAAACGCAAGCCAGTCGACACTTGGCTGGCCTTCGCGCCACCACCAATGTCGAGAAAATTGGCCGGATCGCCACCAAACAACTTGATAATGTCCATCGAAGCCATCGCCAAACCTGCGCCATTGACCATGCAGCCAATATTGCCGTCCAACTGGATGAAATTAATGCCAGCACCGCGCGCCTCACGCTCTGAGGGTGGCTCCTCTTCCAAATCACGATATTCTGTCAGATTAGGGTGGCGCGATAACGCATTGTCATCAATTGTCATTTTGCCATCAACAGCCAACAACTTGCCCTCGCCAGTAATCACCAAAGGATTAATTTCTGTTAGGGATGCATCTTTAGCAATAAAACATGCATACAAACCAGACACAACTTTGTAAAAATCACGCCACAGTTCACGCGGCAAACCCATTGCATCTGCGATGTAAGTCGCCTGATAACTACGCACGCCTAAGGTGGGATTAATATGCACCAAGATGATTTTTTCTGGAGCTTCCTCAGCCACCTGTTCAATATCCATGCCGCCGGCGGCCGAAGCCATGATCATCGGTAACCGCTGTGCACGATCAATTAACACTGCCAGGTAGATTTCCTGTTCAATGCCAGGGGCCAACTCATCGACCAGCACCTTATGCACAGTAAAACCTTTAATATCCATGCCCAATATTTGTGCGGCCGCTTCTTCAGCTTCATTAGCCGAATGCGCCAGTTTAACACCGCCAGCTTTGCCACGGCCGCCAGTATGAACCTGGGCTTTTACAACCACATGGCCACCCAATTCCCTGGCGATGTCGCGAGCCTCAGTTGGCGTGCGCGCAACTTTACCAGAAGGAATCGGTACGCCGTGTTCAGCAAACAATCGTTTTGCCTGATATTCGTGTAAGTTCACAAGTCGCTCCTATTTGATAGTAGAATAAAGCACCTACTTAGACTGTTCTGTTCGTGGTCCGTCTCCTGACCGATCCCGGTTATGACCCGGTCAGTAGACCGATCTCTGCGCCTGAGTAGATACGAAATA
>CAYGMR010000206.1:7480-7906 GCA_964350725.1 uncultured Ardenticatenaceae bacterium
CCGTTGGTTCGCCCCTATTCATATTTTGAATGAACAGGCGCGATTATAACACCAATCGCATGGTTTTTCACAAAGTACCGCCAGCAAATTTAACTGGGTATGGTATAATTCCCTTATGATCGTAATATCTAATAAATCACGGTGGAGTTGGTTGAGCTTGTCGAAAACAACAGCCTTTGACGAGACTACGGTATGAGCTGAGGCGAACGCTCAGGCCTCTTTTCCCCGGATAATGATAAATTTCGCAAAAACTAGGAGAAAAAATGCGTACCCCATTTATTGCAGGAAACTGGAAAATGAACAAAACGGCCGACGAAGCGGTTGCTTTTGTGAATCAAGTTAAAGATGCACTCGATGCTATCGACGGTGTGGATATTGCCTTTTGTCCACCGTTTTTGGCCATCCCGGCGATGGCGGCGGCGTTAG
>CAYGMR010000206.1:7916-8754 GCA_964350725.1 uncultured Ardenticatenaceae bacterium
CCAAAGTCGGTGTCGGGGCGCAAAATATGTATTTTGAAGCCAGTGGTGCCTACACCGGTGAAATCGCCGCCAACATGCTCACACCTTTCTGTAAATATGTGATTATCGGCCATTCAGAACGCCGCCAATATTTTGGTGAAACAGATGAAACCGTCAACAAAAAAATCAAGGTGGCGCTGGCAAATGGCCTGATTCCCATTGTCTGTTGTGGTGAAAGTCTAGAACAAAATCAGGCTGGCATCACGCAAGAATTCGTCAGCGGCCAAATCCGCAACGGGTTTGCAGGCATTAGCGCCGAAGAAGCTGCCGGTATTGTCGTTGCCTATGAACCCATTTGGGCGATTGGCACTGGCTTGACTGCCACCTCCGACCAGGCCCAAGCGATCATCGGCGGCACTGTACGCGCTACATTAATTGAGTTGTACGGCGACGCAACCGCTCAACAAATCCGCATCCAATACGGCGGCAGCGTCAAACCAGGCAATGTTGCTGAAATTATGGCGCAGCCTGACATCGACGGCGCTCTCGTCGGCGGCGCGTCGTTGAAACCTGATTTTGTAGATTTGGTTAAAAACTCAGTTTAAAAAATCCGCCACGAATTTCACGGATTTCACGAATTAGGTATTTAATTCTATCTGGGTCGTGACATTCTAAACAAAACGTGTTTACACCGATTGTCTTTTTGCACACATAATCGTTTCAAAGCAGATAAACATCACAAACAAAACATCAAATTCGTGCAATTAGTGAAATTCGTGGCAAATACCTTCCTATGAACGCATCCCTCACCCCCTTCATATGGGTCGCAATTGCTTTTCCGGTTTTGCTGCTCATGCAG
>CAYGMR010000206.1:8764-9443 GCA_964350725.1 uncultured Ardenticatenaceae bacterium
ATCAACACGCATTTGCACGGCATCAGTCTATTGCTGACCGGTCATCAGGACCGCGCCACGCTTATTTATGCGCTGATTTTGTTCCCGGGCGTGCTGCTACATGAACTCAGCCATTGGGTTACGGCAACTTTGGTGGGTGTGCGTACAGGGCGCGTTTCGTTGATTCCGCGCCGCCAGGCGGATGGCACCTTGCAATTGGGTTATGTGGAATATTACAAAGGCAAAAATCTGGGGCCGATTCGTGAAAGTTTGATTGGCGGCGCACCGTTAATTGTGGGCACGGCCGTTATCCTCCTGATCGCCTTCAAAATATTCAGCGTCACGGATTTGGTAACGGCCGTGCAGTCCGGCAGCGTCGAAATTCTCACCCTGGCTCTGCGCGACCTCTTCAACACCCGCTTCATCCTGCTGTGGATCTACCTCATTTTCGCCATCAGCAACGCCATGTTACCCAGCAAATCCGACCGCCGTCCCTGGCCTGCCTTCATCACCCTCATGGTCGTGCTGTCGGTTATTCTATATTTCCTCGTCTTATCAGATGAACTTATTCAGGGTTTAACCCGACCCGCTGCCACCGTTTTTGGCTATCTTGGCATCGCCTTATCTGTTGCCATCGGGGCTAATTTGTTCTTTATGTTTTGTATGCTTGTGCTGGAATGGGGGCTCGGCCGACTCAAAG
>CAYGMR010000207.1:0-2903 GCA_964350725.1 uncultured Ardenticatenaceae bacterium
GTCGCGGGTCATGATACGGTCAACGGCTTGTTCCGCATCTGGTCCTTTAACTTCATATTTAAACAAGGGCGAAACATCAATTAGTCCAGCACTGTTGCGGATGGCAAAATATTCTCGTTCGTGACTGACTGGTTCGTAGAGGCTAGCAGCCAAATAACCCGACCAGTCGCGCCATTCCCAGCTTGAACAAAGTGGCGCGGTTCGTGTATGAAATGGGGTTGGTAGTGGCATAAACAATCCTTTGTAATTAAGATCTCATTCCTGTGTAGGCAGGTTAAGCACAGACACGTACTGGGCGCAACCGAAGTAGCAGCACAGAAGATACAGGGACTTGAGGTTTAGAGGACGTTGCGATGAAAGAAAATGATAGGAGTGCAGGTGGCGCGTTAACGCTGGCTGGCAAATATTATACGGATGAGGCCATCTTTCAAAAGGAATGGGAGCGCATTTTTTTGCAAAGTTGGTTGTGTATTGGACGAGCGGATCAGATCGGCAAACCAGGCCAATATTTTTTGCAGCAGGTTGGTGATGAAAGTGTGATTGTGCTGCGTGATTATGCTGGTGAGGTGCATGCTTTTTATAATGTGTGTCGCCATCGTGGTACACGGATTTGTGTGGAACATAAAGGGCAATTGGCGCAATCGATCCAATGTCCTTATCATGCATGGACGTATGGCTTAAACGGCCGTCTCCTCGGTGCACCTAATATGCAATCTGTAGATGGGTTTGATAAAGCAGATTATCCGTTACATGCAGTGGGTGCAGCTGAATGGGAAGGTTTTTTGTTTATTAACTTGGCTGCGGAGAGACGGCCGTTTCATGAAGTTTATGCCCCCTTGCTGGACAGATTCACACACTGGCAGCTTCCAGAATTAGCGGTTGTGCATACGGCCGTTTATGAAGTCGCCGCTAACTGGAAATCAATCTTCCAAAACTACTCCGAATGTTACCATTGTCCCACCTTGCATCCTGCACTCAACACCCTCACGCCTTATCAAGGCGCGTCCAATGATTTAGAAGATGGCCCATTTCTGGGTGGCCCGATGCGCTTGGCAAGCGTCGGTGCGAGTATGACCATGGATGGCCGCGCTTGTGCCGCACCATTAGGCACATTGGCCGGCGAAGATTTAGAGCTCGTTTACTATTACACGTTATTTCCCACGATGTTCTTGAGTTTGCACCCCGATTATGTGTTGACACATCGTCTGGAACCATTGGCCGTGGATCGCACACGGGTGATATGTGAATGGATGTTTGCCCCAGATGCCATCGCGCAACAAGATTTCGATCCACAGCCAGCGATTGATTTTTGGCATATGACCAATAGTCAAGATTGGTTTGTGTGTGAATTAACACAGCAAGGCGTGAAATCACGTGCCTATGTGCCCGGGCCATATGCCAATTTGGAAAGCATGATCGCGGCTTTTGATGCCGAATACTTGCGTGTATTGGCAGAGTAAGAGAGACGGTTAATGAGCCACAGATATGTGCTGCGTGTAACCGAAGTCGGAACATATCCATTTTCAAAGTATGATTAAACTGCAAAAACCCCGCGTAAGATAAGCCCCATATAAGCTGTCATGAACATGGTGAGAAGGTTTCTCACCACACAAAACATATACGAGGGATTTTAATGCGACAATACGACATCATTTGGATAGGAACAGGGCAGGCGACCGGCACAGTCGTGCCGCGACTGGTAAAAGAAGGCAAAACCGTAGCGATTGTAGAAGGCGGTCGCTTTGGCGGCAGTTGTGTCAATTATGGTTGTACACCTACTAAAACCATTGTTGCCAGCGCCCGTGTCGCCCACATGGCACGGCGTGGCACAGATTTCGGCGTGAATACTGGTGAAGTAAAAGTTGATTTTGCCAAGGTGATGGCGCGTCAAAACAAAATGCGGCACGGAGCTAGCCAGGGTCTAGAAACCTGGTTGCGTGATATGGAGAATGTAAGCATTTACAATGGCTTTGGCACATTCGAAAGTCCCCATGTTGTCGCCGTTGGTGACGAATTGATTCATGGCGAAATGATCATTATCAATGCTGGTGGCCGCGCACGCACCCCATCAATTCCTGGCATTGAAGGTGTTGATTGGCTCAATAATGCGAAATTGCTTGATCTTCAAGAACTGCCACAACATCTTGTCATTGTTGGTGGCAGTTATATCGGTTTGGAATTTGCACAGGCATTTCGACGGCTGGGCAGCGAAGTCACGGTTCTACAAAGCGGATCACAAATCATGCCACGTGAAGATGCCGACATCGCCACAATCGCCCAAGAAGTGCTAGAAGATGAAGGCATTACGATTCATTTGAATGCACACACAAAACAGTTGGAGCAGCCGACTGACCAACAAATAAAGGTGTTTTTTGAAGCAGATGGCAAGCCGACGTATGTTCAAGGAACCCATGTGTTACTGGCCGTCGGCCGTGTGCCCAACAGTGACCGACTCAATTTAGAAGCTGCTGGCGTGCTGGTCAACGAACGTGGTTATATTCAAGTGAATGATGTTATGCAGACCAATGTGCCACATATTTATGCTGTTGGTGACATTAATGGTGAGGGGGCGTTTACGCATACGGCCGTGAATGATGGTGAAATATTCTGGGATTATTACAGCGGTGAAGATGACCGCACACTCTCCCAGCGCATACCGACCTATGCCATGTTCATAGACCCACCGTTGGGTCGTGTGGGCATGAGTGAGAAGGAAGCGCGTGCAAGTGGACGTAATGTGTTGATGGCTACCCGCCCCATGAAAGCCATCTCACGCGCTAAAGAAAAAGACGAAACAGCCGGTTTAGTAAAAATTCTGGTTGATGCTGACAGCGAGCAGTTTTTAGGTGTGACTATTTTGGGGGTTGGTGGTGATGAAATCGTTAATATGTTCACCCCGTTCA
>CAYGMR010000207.1:2913-9430 GCA_964350725.1 uncultured Ardenticatenaceae bacterium
CTTCGTCTTCCGTCCAAACGACTTGTTTCTGGACGCTTGCTAACTATCAGTCAGCACATTGACCAGCTGAATTTGGCGACCTTGCACCTTCGTCTCGTCTAGTGAAATTTGATAGGTAAACCGTGTTCCTGACAGTGGTTCCTCGCCTACCCAGTCTACTACCGCCTGGAAAACGGTGTCGTCATCAACTGTGTATTCATACGCAGAGTAGCGATAGACACCACCGGGAATCACCTGATATTCTGTTGTCTCACCTGACTCTACGTTCCCAAAATTTATATATGTAAGCACTGCTGTTGTTGTTCCTGGAACCACGATGTTAAAGTCTTGTATATTTGTGTCGCCGACGTTAGAGATTCGCAGCTGCTGTGAATTAGTTATCTCTTGTGATGCCATGGATTTTGGACGATTTGAAGCCACTTACTTAGTTCATTTGGATATTTCACCACAGAATGCACAGAGGATGTGTCAAAAAGATTAGATATCTGTGTTCTCTGTGGTGATTTTTTTCAATCGCTCACAACTTCCTGCCACGCCGGTTTACGTTTCTCTAAAAACGAACTCATGCCTTCGCGACCTTCGTCGCTGTCGCGGCGTTCGGCGATTTGGCGGGCCGTGTAATCACGCACTGTCGATTTGGGTTTGTACGCAACTATGCGAATGATCTCTTTGGCTACGGCTTGCGCACCAGGAGCTGCCAGCAGCAACTGCTCAACACGCTCAGCTACTTTTTTATCCAGTTCCGTCTCATCAGCGACGACATATTGTAAGAGACCAATTTCACGCGCTTTTGCTGCATCAAAGCGTTCGCCAGTCAAAATTAGTTCACGGCTGTTTCCAACCCCTATTTTAACAATGACAAAAGGTGAGATAACCGCAGGCACGATTCCTAAGCGCACTTCGCTAAAGGCAAACTTGGCGCGTTCAACGGCGATGGCAATGTCACAGCAGCTTACTAAACCAATACCTCCGCCAATTGCAGCCCCATTAATGCGCCCCACAACCGGTTGCGGACATTTGTCGATGGCGTTTATCAAGTCAAATATGGCGTCGCCATCTGCCACATTTTGTTCAAAGGTATAATCAGCCGCTGCACGCATATAGTTGAGATCCGCACCGGCGCAAAAGGAACGGCCGTTGCCTGTCAGCACCACCACCCGAATTTCTGATTGTTCTGGCAGTTTTTTGAAAACGGCCGTTAATTGTTCAATCATCCCCGGCGTCAGCGCATTATGGTTCTGTGGCCGATTCAAACGTATCGTCAAAACAGACCCCGTCACTTCGGTTATTACTTCATCCATCATACATTCACTCCAAAAATAAAAACCGCCGAAAACCCAGAAAACGCAGAAAAATTTCTGTGTCTTCCGCGTCATCCGCGGTTTGTAATTCAAAATTTAATCGCTGATCAATTATGCAGGTGCATCCATCGCTGGCTTCCCTGCCAATGGTTCACTCATATTTTCCGCGTTGATGATCGTCCCTTCAACCACGTTGCCATTGCTCATCGGCTCGTTCATCAGTTTTTCAAATTCAGGCCGATCCAGTGTTTCAACCTTCATCAACATATCGGCCAGGTTCACTAATCTATCACGATTATCTTTAATGAGTTGCAAGGAGCGTGAATAGGCCTCATTCAAAATACGGCGAACTTCGCCATCAATTTCACGGGCGGCTTCTTCGCTGTAGTCTCGACCACCGCCAAAACCACCAAACTCACGCCCCATAAACGGACTGCCAGAGCCGTTGCCATAAGTTGGCAAGCCTAACACATCCGACATGCCATATTCCATTACCATTGACCGTGCCATTTGCGTCGCTTGTTGCAAATCATTTGAAGCACCTGTGGTGATGCGCCCGAAGAATATTTCCTCCGAAGCACGCCCTCCTAACGCCATCGAAATGCGATCCATGAAATATTCACGACTAACCACAAAACGATCGGCAGGCAGGGGCATCACATAACCACCGGCACGGCCACGCGGCACAATCGTAATTTTTTGGACCGGATCCGTATTGGTCAAAAAGAAGCTCACAACTGCATGCCCGGCCTCATGATAAGCAACGGTTTCCTTATCTTCGGCACTCATCACACGACTCTTACGTTCTGGGCCCATCACGACACGATCGAACGCATCTTGGAATTCCAACATGCCGATTGTGCGTTTATTGCGGCGTGCGGCAAAAATTGCTGCTTCGTTGATGAGGTTCTCTAAATCGGCCCCAGAAAAACCGGCTGTTAAACGTGCCATATCCATAAAGCTAACTTCACTTGAAATCGGCTTGCCGCGTGCATGTACCTTCAAAATCTTCTCGCGACCTGTAATATCTGGCAAATCGACAAAGACTTTGCGGTCAAAACGGCCAGGACGTAACAAGGCAGGGTCAAGGATATCGGCGCGGTTGGTTGCCGCCATAACAATCACATTGGTTTCGTTATCGAAGCCATCCATCTCGACTAAAATCTGATTGAGTGTTTGTTCGCGTTCGTCGTGACCACCGCCGAGACCCGCGCCACGTTGACGCCCCACGGCATCAATTTCATCGACAAATACAATCGAAGGCGCATTTTGTTTGGCTTTTTCAAATAAGTCACGTACACGGCTGGCACCCACACCCACAAACATTTCGACAAATTCAGAACCAGAAATGTGGAAGAACGGCACACCTGCTTCACCAGCTACCGCACGTGCCAATAGAGTTTTACCCGTACCGGGCGGGCCAACCATGAGTACACCTTTGGGAATACGTGCACCAACCTGCACAAACTTTTCTGGTTCGCGCAAGAACTGCACCACTTCGACAAGGTCTTGTTTGGCCTCTTCTACACCGGCCACATCATCGAATGTGACGGTCGGCCGATTGGCATCATTCAGGTTTTTAGCCTTGCTACGGCCGAAACCGAAGATGCTATTGCCCCCTCCGCCTTGCATCTGGCGGAAACCACGCGTAAATATCCAAATCAGGAGCAAGACTGGGCCAACAGCAAAGATAATACTGAATAAATTATTCCAGGCAGATTGATCATTATTGATCACTACAATGTTATTTTCTTTCAGTACGTCATCTGTTACGCCATAGTAAGCCAGTGCTTCTTCCGGTGTACTGCGTGAATCTATGCTTGTGGAAATCTCATCACCATTATTCATTGTTAATGTCATGGTGTTGCCGCTAACTGAGATTTCTTCTACCTTACCAGTTTGAATTTCAGCCATTGCTTCTGATAGGGGGATTTTCTCTGGGCCATTTAAACGGCCGCTTAGCCAAAGTTGTACGCCAAGGATAATGGCAAATATACCAAGGATCCATACCCAAATAGGGATTGAAGGGCGTCCACTAGGTTGTTCTTCCATAATTTAATACTCCTGGGACAATAAGGAACGGAATTTTAATAAGACAACGCAGTTGTTTCTTTGCCGTTCCTCAAAGCTGACGATGCACTTTCGTATATTATTTAATCGTCAGCACTAAGTGAAAGCATGTAAAAACTTTAACAGTCGCATCTAATTTCCCAGCTTCTCCTATCGTGCCTTGAATCAAATAGCATTGATTCATTTTAGAATCATGTGATTGTAACTATTAAACATTTGTTTTGCATTAAAAGCAGCGCATAGTTTCACAACATCTTTACTCATTTTGCTGCTTCTTATGATTTTATTTAGGCTAGGCCATATTGACATCACATTGGTTAACGCATCTTTTAAACGATAGAGGGCACAGAGTCTAAAAGGTTTATTACGCAAATTCTCTGTGATCTCTATGTACTCTGGGGTGAATTTATATAAATGCCCGCAGACCTTAGATTATCTACTCACATTGTACGGTCAAAATGAAGCAGTTTCAACTAATCTTAATCAGTGTGAATGTTTCTGCAAATATTTGACAAAATTACAGTCACTCGTAATATGCAGGGCATGCAACCTTCTGGTTATCCTATCGATTTAGACAAATTAAGGGACGTCTGGCAGCAGTTTATAGATGACGGACGGTTAGACGCGCAACAATTACAATCTATTGACCCTGCAATTTTTCAATCATGGCGGCGTTGTTTGCCGCGTTTGAATCCACGAGCTACACCGCGCTTGCAACTGATGCGCAAACATGCTTTGTCATCTTTGCTCAAAGCACAAGCAGATCTGCTCGCTATTGGTACGCCTGTCATTGAAGACATCTATCAATTTATTGAAGGTTCAAACTGCGCTATTCTTTTAGCTGATGGTACGGGTCATATTTTAACATTGGTTGGTGACACAACGGCCGTTGACTATCTAAATGCGCTTAACTTGGGGCAAGGGACTTATTGGTCCGAAGGACACATTGGAACCAATGCATTTGGTACCATTTTGGTTACGGCCATGCCCATGCAGGTGGTGGGGGCAGAACATTATTTCCAGACCTATCATCAATTAGTAAGCAGTGCGGCACCTGTACATGATGTAGGTGGACGTATTATTGGCATGATAGGTATTGTCGGGCCAGCACAACAAGCAAGTTCACATACATTAAGTCTTGTAATGATGGCCGCCCGGGCTATTAGTAACCAATTTCAGGCTAATTGGTCTTTGGCAGAGGCCAACCATCGGCTTACTGAGGTTAACAGTATCATGGGTGCGATTTCAGAAGGTGTCATTGCATGGAATGCAGATGGTGCAATCAATCATGCCAATGTGCAGGCGGGTGAAATATTAGGGTTCGATCCAAGTGTGGTTGCTGGACATCTGTTGAGTAATGTGATTTCTTTGCCACCTGTTGTGGTTGATGCGATTGAATTCCAACGTGAATTACAAGATGTTGAGGCGACTTTTCGTGTAAACGGCCGTTTCATCCACACGCTCATCAGTTTACAACCATTATTTGAAGCTGAATCCAATCTGACTGGCTTTATCGCCTTGATTCGTCCCATCGAACAAGTCCGTCAGCTTGTCCAACAACAAACCGGCACACAGGCAACCCTGACCATTGACGATGTATATGGGCAATCACAATCTATGCGCGGTGTCTTGCGCCAAGCTCGTATCGCGGCACGCGGTACAGCACCTGTCTTGTTGCGCGGCGATGGTGGCGTGGGAAAAAATCATCTCGCCCAGGCAATCCACAACGACAGTAATCGTGCCGATAAACCATTCTTAGCCATTAATTGCCGTGCCATCCCGCACGAATTGATGCCCAGTGAAATTCTCGGGCATGAGAAAGCGATCGGTGGGCAGGGCCGCCCCAGTAAATTTGAATTGGCCGATGGCGGCACACTCCTATTGGATCAAGTCGAAAGTCTCTCATTAGAAATGCAAGCTGCACTGCTGCAACTCATTGAAACGCAGCACATAATGCGTCTGGGCAGCACCTTGCCCATTGCAGTAGATGTACGCATTATTGCCACTACCTCAGCAAATTTAGAAAAATTAGTTACAGAAGGTGCATTTTTAGACCACCTTTATTATCGTTTTGGTGTTTTTAACATCAATATACCTCCATTGCGTCATCGCGTTGAAGATTTGCCTTTGCTCGCCGAACGCTTTTTGGCACGCATCACCAAACGTGATCAGCGTGCAGTCTGGATTGATGATGAAGCTTTAGCGATTTTGCAACGATATCCATGGCCAGGTAATGTGCGTGAATTGGAAGGTGTGTTAGAACGGGCATTGCATCAAAGTGAAGATGGCATCATTAATGCCTCTGATTTGCCTGAAGTTGTGCGTTACGGCCGTGTCCTTTCCGGCGATTCCCCTAAACCCCAACTCGTACTCTCCTTTATCGAAGCAGAGCGTGAAGCGATCATGCGGGCGGGCTGGGCCTATCAAGGCCAAGTTACTGAAATGGCACGCCAGCTAGGCATTGCGCGCAATACACTTTGGCGCAAAATGAAGCAGTACAATATTTCTCCGCAGCAATTCAAAGAGTAGTGCCGCCAGTTGAAACGGTTATCAAATAACATAGCTAAAAGTTTTTCTGCCTTGAAATTCGGCTAAAGTGCACCCCATGTTCCTTTTTGGAACATCGCTCCCGTTTTTGTGTCTTATTTTGGAACATATTTTAATATACCATTGATCTTTGATGTTGGCGGGTTATGATTGTCAGCAATTGTGTACATGCTGCATAGACTATATTCCCTACATTCAGTGCATTTACACAGATGGCTCCTTTAGCACGCACTTAGTGTACATACGCGATCTTAAACAGTGACGAAACAGATATGTGCGATTGATTTTTTTATCGCGTCTGAAGTTTATCGTCATGATCAAGTTACTCATCTCTGATTGCTTGATCTCATGGTTGATGATTATGTATTAGTAAACCGTACATATAAAGAAGGAGTTTCAGCAAGGAGGATAGCCTATAGAGGAATTTAGGAAAGCGACTTCGATCCCCGTATTATATCAATACAATTTTTATACCCTGCAACCAGGGTGCAAACGTTTTACTGTATGCAGTAGCATACACATATTTTACATTTGGAGAATTCCAAACAACTTTTAAGGAGAGGACACATGGATAATTTGTTAGGTGAATTTCTGGGAAC
>CAYGMR010000208.1:0-2362 GCA_964350725.1 uncultured Ardenticatenaceae bacterium
CTACACGCATGGCGTTTGAGTACAATTCGCAAGGCGGATCAGGTGTTGGTGATTGATAACGGCCGTATTATCGAACGCGGCACACATGACTCATTATTAGCGACCAAAGGCTTATATTACGATTTGTATATGAGCCAAAACGAGCGCATGCATAACAAGCATTAACTGTGGAGAACGCAAGAAGGAGATAACACATTTCAACACCGCGAAACTTGAATTAAGCGTAGATTTCGAGGATCCCCATACTTACGTTTCTGTTATTCTGTAACTGTAGTCATTTTTAGTCCAATCGTTTCCACAATACCTACATGTTAAGTGAACCTCAAACATAGTAATTACTTGCCTCATGGAAAGTTTTCTTTTGTAGTAAACGGCGGCACCAGTCATAGGATCACTGGAGAACTATGTTGCCATGTGACAAAAATCATGTTTAGTACTCGATTAGTCCATATTAGAAACATATTTTCTAATATCACATATCCTGGTGCTACCCGTGTCGCGCTTGCTACTATTGCTGCTGCTTCTGCTGTCGCTAGAGCAGCTTCTACATTGTTACCTGCCATTGATGCTCTAATTGATTCTGCTTTTGCTGTCGCTGTTAGCGTTGCTAGGTCGGATACTTGCAAAGGTCAATTACACACTTTCGAATGAAGTGGGGCAGTTTAACCCGCTATTTGACAGTATCTTCGAGCATTTAATCATCTCCTTTTTGAAGTTAAGGAGATGACTATGATGAAGAAAAAGGATTTATAGTAGGTTTTGGTCGGAAAAGTTGGCAGCAGGTGACACAAATGTTAAATACAGGCCGTATTATATTACATAGACACACCTTCACCATATCATGAGGTACTGAGACTAGATGAAGGATGACGAATCCTCCCCAATCGTGAAACTTTGTTAAAAACGCTGAGTCGTGTTGCGGCCTTCTCTTTGGTCTATCTGGTTTGCCTTTCTGTTCCCTCTGCAAGTGGCCGGACAAAGCGACCGCCGCCTCGCTCACCGACAATATCTCCCTCGCGATAGACGACGTTTCCGCCCACAATTGTCTGGCACAATCTTCCGCGCAACTGCATACCCGTATACAGGCGATCGACCGCAGCCGCTCTGCTTTTCCAGTTCTTGCTGTCAACGGGTGTAACACTTTTGGGATCAAAAAGCACAAGATCGGCATCGGAACCAACCTGAATCACACCCTTTTTCGGGTATAAATTAAACATCTTTGCTGGACCAGTCGAGATAAGTTCAATCGCATGCGCCAGGCTAAAACTGCCAGAAAGAGCCATATGCAATACAAGCGGATAAAGAATGTCGACGCTTGGAATACCTGGCGGTGCGAGACGAATATTTTCCCACGCAGCCTGTTTCTCCGCAACTGTGAACGGCGAATGATCGCTGGCCAGGATCGAAATCGTTTCATCCTCGAGTCCGCTCCACAAGGCATGGCGATCGCTATCACCACGTAAAGGAGGATTGATCCTGGCAAATGAACGCGCTTCAATCAATGCGTCTGAAGAAAAGAGCAGGTAATGGGGGCAGGTTTCTGCCGTTACCGGCAGATGTCGTCGCTGTGCATCACGGATTAACTCCAGCCCAATTTCCGAACTCAAATGGGCTACATGTGCTGCTCGACCAGTATCCATGACCATGGCAATCAATTTTGCTACGGCAACACATTCAACTATTGGCGGTCTGGTTAAGGCATGCTTTTCTGGTGGGAATGGATTTACCCCTGCATACAAGTTTTCATACCATTTACGAAGTTGATTGCTTTCCGAATGGAACACAGCAGGTTGTTTGTAAGGTTTGAGTAATTCTAGAACCTGGTAAAGCGCATCGTCCGTCGTCGCACACAACCCATTGAATTCATCGCCACGCCCTTCCGGGGCGGCTGTCATGAAAGTCTTGAATCCAATTGCCCCGGCGCTAGCCATTTTTTCAATCTCCGCAGCGTCCAGCAAAGCTGGTGCAGCGTATAAACCAAAGTTTACATAGATGTTTTGTTCACCCAGTTGACGACGATTCTCAAAGACTTCGAAGGTTGCCGCACCCGGTTTGGATATCGGCATTTCGAATAGGGTGGTGACACCACCAGCAGCTGCGGCGCGCGATTCGGAGGCAAAGTCACCTCGTGCTGGGTAAGCAGGTGCGCGACAATGAAAATGGATGTCAATTGCCCCTGGCAAAATGAGCTGTTTTTCTGCATTAATTATTTGACCGCGTTTACGGCCGAAACCCGGTCGACGAATCTCGGCGATTACGCCATCTTCAACGACCAGATCGGCCGCCACTTTTTCATCGCCAACGATAATCTTTCCGTTGATAATGGTCAATACGTTCATTTAAATATTTCCTGATTAAGTTA
>CAYGMR010000208.1:2372-7353 GCA_964350725.1 uncultured Ardenticatenaceae bacterium
TAGTTGGCAATGGTGAGGGCCATCAATTGGCCAATATCTTCAAGAGCCTCTAGATTTGTACACATCTTATAAATCGCATCCCGTCTCGAATCAGGCAATATCTCCTGGCTGAGAATGTCAAACTTCAGGCGCAGCTGATCGTTTGACATGGGGAATTCAGGCTCGCCCCGGGCAAAGGGTACGTAGCCCTGGCGAATCGAGCCATCAGCCAAAGTCAACAATACGCGACAGCCATTCTGATTGGGATAGTTTTTTTCGATCTCCGGCTCAACTGTGAGTTGAACCAATTGTCGCAGGCGCCGCACCTCCGGATCATCCCAATGCAGATAGTCACTTGGCCAGGCGCTACCCCTAACCAATGCAAGTGCGGTAGCGACCCTAATGCTGAGCCCGGCAACGTCGCCTGATGGCGGGTTGGGATCGATGCGGAAATGTGGTCTCAGAGCATAATCATAGGTCTGGATTTCAATTCCTGCAACGCTGTTTGGCTGTAATTCGTCTTCGCGAAGAACGCTTTGCACGGCGTCAATGGCCTGGTGTGTGTGACGGCAGCCACCATGAGGTTTGAAACCAGTGGACAGGATAGCAAAGTGCTGGCCCAGATCGTCGAAGATCGTGGGGTCATAGCCATCGCCGAAGGCGCGAAAGAAGCCATATTTGCCGTCGAGTGCTCCCGAGGGGCCATAGAAACCGGATGCAGCCAGATTAACGGCGAAAACGCCGCTGCGTGCGGCAAAGCCGGCGATCAAATCTTTTGTATCGCAGTTGCCGCTCTCGTAGACGTATTGTTCTGTGCCGGAGGAAAGATCGGCAGCCATGGCGATTGCTTGCGTCAAGGTCGATTGATCAAGCCCAGCGCATAAGCCAGCGGCCAATGCTGCGGACATCGTACCGACAGTGCCTTTTTGATCAAGCCCGCGTCGGCGTTGTTCGACCCGAACCGTGTGCCCAACACGAACGGCTAGATCGTAAGCTGCTACGATGGCCGTCAATAACTGGCGCCCCGAAGTCCCACAGACTTCGGCTGTGGCCAAAGCCGCGGGTACAATTTGGGAAGCGATATGGCTACCCGTACGATGGGAATCATCCATGCCTAGAATCTTGATCATCAACCCGTTGGCAAAAGCGGCATCCTCTGCAGAGGTGCGCGCACCAACGCCTAACACCGTCGCTTCCTGAACGGCCGTTCGCGAACAAGCGAAGGCAGCTGTCTTTTGGCCTAGTGGTTTTTGGTAGCCGCCAAGCCCTGTTCCGAGGGAATCGAAGACAAGGTTTCGGGCAACATCTAAAGCTTGCTCGGGTATTTCCTCATACCGGAGGGCAGTTGCATATTCGACTATTTTCTCAACCAGTGTGGAACTCGCGCTCATAATAAGCCTCCTTTAATGGAATTTTATTTTCAACTAAAAGCAATTGCGTAACTGCTGTATGGTGTATGCCACGTCCTCATCGGTCAGTTCCGGCGTGACGGGAAGGCACAACAACTCAGTGGCTAATTTTTCGGTGATTGGCAAGGGCATATCTAGACCGTTGCCGCTATATCCTGGATGATGGTAAACGGGTGGCGCATAGTGGATAACGACTTCAATGCCGGCCTTGCGCAGGGTGTGGTAGACACGCTGCCGCTGCGACACGCGTACTGTAAAGCAGCGAAAAGTTGGCGCAGACGCTTCGCGGAAAAGCGGGGTAATCACTGGCGAATTTTTCAGACCCAATTTATAGGCTGCAGCGATTGCTTGCCTGCGCGCGGTCCATTCTGGAATATAGGAAAGCTTGATTTGCAAAAGAGCAGCCTGGAGTGGATCTAAGGGGATATTATAACCCTCATCTATAAAGCGTTGGTGGCCAGGCAGTACACTATTGCCCTCTTGAGCGGCGCCGTATGCGGCTAGGCTGTGCAGCTTTTTAGCTATCTGTGCATCGTTAGTTACGATCATTGCCCCGTTACCAACCGAGCCTAATGGTTTGAACGGCGCGAAACTGAATACGGCCGTATCTGCAAAGAAACCTACTGGATGTCCATAGTCGGCTGCCCCGGTAGCCAAAGTTGCATCTTCGATGATTACAAGTCCGTGACGGTCAGCAATCTCTCGCAAGCGGCGCACATCAGCCGGATGACCATAGAGATCAACCGGCAGCAAGGCACGCGTCTTAGGCGTGATCAAAGCCTCCACCTGCTCGATATCGATGTTGAAATCGCTTGCTTGAACATCACAAAGAATAGGTTCGGCACCACAATGCCGGATAGCCGACGTGGTAGAAATATCGGAATTGGCAACCGTGATTATCTCATCACCAGAGCCTATCCCACAAGCACGTAAGGCGAGAAAGAGGCCAATAGTGCCGCTGTGAACCGCACACGCGAAGCGCTGCCCAAGCAAATTCGCAAAGGCGTTTTCTAATTCATGGCGCGCCTTATAACCAGCCAAACCGGAGCCAAAAAGTACCGGCTCCAGGCTGGCCAGGATTTCGCTGCGCATGGCGTAATGTGTCTCAAAAGTTCGCGAGCGCGGCACTCGAAATGATTTCTCGGGCGTTTGCATGGTCATCAACCTCGGCCACGCATTGTTGGATCCAGATAGTCGCGCAGCCAATCGCCGAGAAAAACGATTCCCAAGACCGTTATTGTAATAGCAATGCCGGGAAAAGTAGTCATCCACCAGGCACTGCCGATATATTGGCGACCATCTGCCAACATGACGCCCCAAGTAATGGTCGGCGGTTGCACCCCCAATCCCAAGAAGCTCAATGCGGACTCGGCTAAAATCGTAGTTCCAACCTGAACCGCAGCCAAGATAATCGCGGCCGAAATAACATTTGGCAGAAGGTGTTTGAGCATGATTTTACCCCCGGTTTGCCCCACGGCATGTGCAGCTAGAATATAGTCTAAATTGCGTGCTTTCAAGACTTCACTACGAATGACGCGTGCATAAGTGACCCATCCAGTAAGTCCGAGGATGAGGATGAGTGTTGACAAACCGCCACCAATGACGCCAGAAATTGCTACAACTAGAATAATGAATGGTATTGCCAGAAGGGCATCGGCTAAACGCATAAGTAGGGAGTCTATCCAACCTCCTGCAAAGCCGGCGACGATGCCATACATCACGCCCAGTGATCCGGCAATAAGCACAGCCACGATGCCTACCATAACGGAGACACGGGCCCCAGATATGATGCGGCTGAGAATATCGCGGCCTAATTGATCTGTCCCAAGATAGAACGTGCCATTTTCATCCTCATAGCCAGGAGCCTGAAAACGACTTCGCAGAAAGCGCTCCGCCGGATCATGCGGTGAAATATACGGCCCGAAAATCGCCAAGAGTATTACAATGAGGACGATACTCATCCCAATCATTCCAACTGGGCTGCGACGCAATGAAGCGCTCATGTTTGACAATCTGTATTCCAGATTGTTACGCTCTGCGACTGGTGCTAGCTCAATTGTTGACCCGGCCTTACTTTTTGAGGCAGGCTCGATTATATTTTCGTCGGATTTAACACTCATTTCTCGCCTCGATTCCATTTAGAATTATCCTGTCCATTTTGACACCTTCCACTAAGCCAATTATTCTGGAAATTTCTGCTATGAATACCGTATTCGCGGATCTAAGTAGGTATAGAGAATATCGACAATCAGATTAATCATCATAAAGGAGAGCGCAAACCAGAAGAGTCCGGCTTGAACAACGGTGATATCGCGTACCCCGATAGATTCGATCATCAGACGTCCTAACCCAGGCCAAGAGAAAACGGATTCGACGATTACTGCGCCTCCTAGTAGCCATCCCAACTGCAGACCAAATGCCGTTATAATCGGTAGCCAGGCATTGCGCAGCGCATGACCATAAAGAACAGATTTTTTTCTAAGCCCCTTGCTATGCGCGGTAACAATATAGTCCTCATTGAGTACTTCCAGCATGGACGAGCGCGTCAGACGTGACATACGTGCTGCCATTCCCAAGCCTAAGGTTGCAGCGGGGAGGATGATCGAGAGCGGTTCCAGGGCACCAAAAGCAGGTAGCCAACGCAAACGCGCAGAGAAAAACAAGATGAACATGAGACCCAACCAAAAACTGGGCATGGCCATACCAATGGAAGCGGCCGTTGTGCTGACGAGGTCAGTAACGCTGTTCCGTTTTACGGCCGAGAGTATGCCCAGTGGGACTGCAATCAGCAGGCCAATCGCACCTGCGGTAAACGCAAGTAGATAGGTCCAGCCAAGACGCTCCATCACCAGTTCCATTGCTGGACGACGCGCCTGCACAGACTGTCCGAAATCACCGGTTATCGCTTTTGAAATGAAAACGAAGTATTGCTCCGGCAATGGTTTGTCAAGGCCCCAGGCCTCGCGCAGCTGCTGTTTTTGTTCTTCGCTAAAAGTGGGTGGCGCCATTGTGGTTACTGGATCGCCCTTTAGACGAACTAAGAAAAAGACAATTAGTGAAACAACAAACAGCGTGATCACCATCTGAAAAAGGCGTGAAATGATATATCGAGGCATGTTTTAGCTCACTTTAGAGGTTAAATCCGCTAAGAATGTAAGTGTTTTTCTTAAACGGATTTAGCCCTCTAGTTGTAGGTAATAACGATTGGCGTTGTGCGCAGAAAGCCGCACAGCGCCTTCGGGCGTGACCAGGAAATTATCGGACACAAGGAAGCCGCGATTGTTTTCTAATACAGTTCCCGGATGAAAAGAGAGTACCATGTTGGACTTTAGAACAAAATTCGGATCGCTGGCGGAGCTGGGACCATCGCTGCCATCCAAACCGGTGCTGTGACAATCTGGTGTGTGTTTGCCGGCGACCGGGAAACCGAGATTTCGTAATGTCTGGTCATTTGCTTCTGAGATTGCGCTAAAGGTATTGCCGGCTTTTGCTACATTCGCAGAGGCTTCCACTGCCTGTAGGTAGCCATCCAACATGGCGGCGGGCTCTTTTGGAAGATCGATGAAAGAAAAGATTGAAGTCATCTCCAGCCA
>CAYGMR010000208.1:7363-9413 GCA_964350725.1 uncultured Ardenticatenaceae bacterium
CCAATAGCCCCAGGGGGACCCATAGACAATTTCGAAGTTGATAATATCTTCTTCTTGCATACGCTGGTCTTTGGCTGTGGGCACGGTGAAAGGGGTTAGATCGAGGGACAGTTTTGTGCGGCCCCAAAAGCCACCAAAGGATTTTACGTAGCCATCGACGGCCGAACAGACATCCCAGTAACGCGCACCCACATAGGCATTATCACGGAAGACATCCATAGCATTGTCGAGAATGGCCCCATTTTGAACCATGGCCTCCAGCTCAAAAGGAGATTTGATTTGGCGAATTGTATTAAAGGCGCCGGTTACATCAACCAGTTCGTAGCCGACGAGTGCGGCCGTGAGTTGGTTGTATATACCTACGCTGAGGAGTTTGTTCATGTTGACGACGCCTAAACGTCGGTTGGCGCCAGCGTAGCCTGTGGCCAGTTCAATAGTACGGTCTAAGAGATCTCCCGCTGGTGTTTCGACACGTTCTGGTAATGTGGTTGTCTCGTTGCGGCTCCAAACGGCCTGGTAACTGCTCCAGACTTCCAGCCAGGGATGGGGGTCGTCAGGGCCGAGTATGACATAGCCGGCGCCGCCCCATAAATGGGCGTTGGTTATGTAACGAATGGCGCCCATGCCACCGGGCATGGCTTGTCCGAAAATTATCAGGGCGCCGAGGTCTTTTTCTTTCATCATCGCCTGTAGTTTTTCGATTCGGCGGGCAATGTCTTTTTTCAATGCTTCATGGGTTAACATAAGTATAATTCCTGTTTTTGCTAATAATATTGTTGATAAAAAATAATTTTTAATGCTTGGTTACTAAGTTCTGTACTTGTTTGTTGCACTACCAGTGCATGATCGATTTGTTAGGCCGTCAAGATTTCGCTACGTGCTAGGAGAACGGCCGTACAGCCCAGAACACATATCAAGCCACAAGCGCCAAGAACCAGCGCTACGTTATATTCCTCGGCGATGGCGCCAGCAACCAAAACGCTCATCGGGACTAAGCCCCAAATCATGCCCCAAATGCTGATCACACGGCCACGCATTGAATCTGGTGAATCTGTTTGCAGAATGATGTTACTCAAGGTCAAATAAACACCAGATATCAGGCCGACTATGAGCATCACAACCAATGACCAAACTGCTTGGCGCGTTAGGGACAAACAAATCAGCCCTATGCCAAAGCCGATAGAAGACAAAACGATGAGCCAGCCACGGTGCTTAATGCGCGGAACCATGGTGATGATTATGCCTGATATGGCCGATCCTAACCCAGCCAGACCAAGCGCCAGCCCGAGCACAGCCGGACCCAGGTCAAGAATATCATGTACAAACACTTGCAGCAGTCGTCCATAAATCATGCCAAAGGGAACAACAAATAAGCCAAGTAGTAATATGACGAGCAGCGTTGGGCTTGCACGTAGGAAAGACCAGGTATCACCCAGACCACGTAGAAAACCACCATAATGATTACGCTGTGGTTTGCCCACATCCGCTCCTGTAAACATGAATACGGCCGTTGCCACCAAAAAGAGCACCATTTGCACCAACAGAATCGGGCCGACCCCAAGCGTAGCAAGCAAGAAGCCTGCGCTGATAGGGCCTAAGAAACTGACCAGCCGCGTACTTGTGTATTCCATTGCGACCGCGTTTTCCAACTGTTGCGGCGGAATGAGGTTGGGTAAAAGCGCCAACCGTGACGGTGAAAACAGAGCAAATGTACAGCCAAGAACGAACGAAACGGCCACGATAGCATAAGGTGTGACCTGGTTGGTCAGCGCTAAGATAGCCAGAAATCCGGAAGCAAAGGCAGCCGTAGTCTGGCTGACGATAATTACATTTTGCCGTCTGAACCTGTCGGCTAAAAGGCCACCCACAGGTGAAAGCAGCAGCATAGGCAGGCCATAGGCAAAGGATACGATGCCTAACCATAACGCCGAGTCTGTCACTTCCAGAGTTTGCCAGCCTAACGCAATTTCTTGGAATCGAAATGCTATCATTGTTAAAATGCTTCCTGACCAATACAACCGATATTCCTTGTATCGAAAGCTGCTTACCA
>CAYGMR010000209.1:0-9381 GCA_964350725.1 uncultured Ardenticatenaceae bacterium
TATGCTATGGATACGCTTATGTGAGTTAGTGCAGTGACACAGAGATGCACGGGGGCCAAATAAAGTTTCACGGAAAAAAGGAGTAAAAAATGCAGTTTGAAACCTATTCTTTTCCTAGCCGGCGTTCTAATGTGGTGGCTCATAATGGCATGGTGGCAACAAGCCAACCATTAGCTGCTCAAGCAGGATTAGATGTCTTGAAGGTGGGTGGCAATGCGGTTGATGCTGCAATTGCAACGGCCGCCACGCTTTGTGTCGTTGAACCGCATTCAACTGGTATTGGCGGCGATGCATTTGCACTGATATGGTCCGCAAAGGAAAGTAAACTTTATGGACTCAACGCCAGTGGACCAGCACCACAGAATTTGACAGCCGCTTACCTGCGTAACTTAGGACACAAATCCTTTCCAGAATTAGGCGGTTTACCAGTAACAGTCCCCGGCAGTTTGCGTGGCTGGCAGATGGCATTGGAGCGCTTTGGGTCGATGCAGTTGGATGTTTTATTACAACGGCCGTTGACCTATGCGCGGGATGGATTTCCATTAAGCCAACGTATTGCGCGTGCCTGGCAAGAAAACGAACAAAAACTCGCGGAGCACCCTAATTCAAGCCGTGTTTGGCTGCCAAATTTATGCGCACCCAAAGCGGGCGAATTGTTTAAAAACCCAGAGTTTGCACACACGTTACAAACCATCAGCACACAAGGGGTTGAACCGTTTTACACAGGCGCAATCGGTGAACAAATAGTGGCGTGTGTACAAGAAGCTGGTGGCAGGTTAGAAATGGCCGATCTTGCCAGTTTTCAAGCCCAATGGGTTGACCCCATCAGCCTAGACTACGACGATCAATTCACCTTTTATGAAATTCCACCCAATGGACAAGGGTTGACCGCTTTATTAGCTTTAAGTATGGCACGCCAGTTTGATTTACAAGCATTAGGCTATGGCACAGCATCCTATTATCACGCCCTGATTGAAGTCATGAAGCTCGCCTTTATGGATGCCAAAAAATACATTGCCGATCCCTTGCACGTCGCTGTTCCTATCAATGGATTGCTTGATACGCTGTATGCTGCTCAAAGATGGCGTTTAATTCAACCTCAAAATGTGCTGCAACCTTTTCCTGGACAACCACAAACACACGGTGACACGGTCTATTTGACTGTCGCGGATCGTGAAGGCAATATGGTTAGTTGGATTCAAAGCCTCTATATGGGTTTTGGCAGCGGTTTGACGGCTGGCAATACAGGAATTTTGCTGCATAACCGCGGGGCGAATTTTAGCCTTGAAGCAGGACACGCCAATGAAGTTGCGCCAGGCAAACGGCCGTATCACACCATTATCCCCGGCTTTATCACAAAAAACAGTCAAGCATGGAGTAGTTTTGGGGTTATGGGCGGCTTCATGCAGCCCCAAGGCCATTTGCAAGTCGGTTTGAATCTAGTTGAATTCGGCATGGATCCACAAACAGCTTTGGATGCACCCCGCTTTCGTTGGTCGCAAAATAAAGCGGTGGCATTAGAAACGGCCGTTGCTCCCAGCATCCATCAACAACTTGCTGCCTGGGGTCATGAGATTGATGCCACAGCCACTCCAAATCAATTTGGTGGTGGTCAAATTATCGTGCGGAATCCTGAAACTGGTGTGTTAATTGGTGGCAGTGAACCCCGTAATGACGGAACGGCCGTTGGCTGGTGAGTAGGTAAAATAAAAAAAGTTAGTGTTTCATTTGGACGGATGACCGCAATATCGATCTTCCGGTCTCAATCAAAGCATTATTAACGAACAGTCTCTGAGAATTCCGCAATCCGCAATCCGCATTCAGATGGAGTAAATTATGCAACCGACACCCGAACATCCCCAAGCCCCTGATGGTTATTTAATTGTTTTTGCCCATCGTGGTGACAGTGGCAATTTTCCCGAAAACACAATGTTGGCCTTTAGCAAGGCCGCCACCTATGATATCGACGCGCTAGAAACAGATATTCACCTGACTGCTGATGACAAAATTGTCGTTTTTCATGATGAAACAGTGGATCGCACAACAGATGGCAGCGGGTATTTGCGTGAAAAAACGTTAGCTGAATTGAAAGCCCTCGATGCTGGTTATCGCTGGACCAATGACAATGGGGAAACTTACCCTTTTCGTGGCCAAGGTTTACAAATTGTAACTTTAGAAGAAATGTTTGTAGCCTTCCCCACTATGTGGATCAACATCGACATCAAACATCATGACGAAAATATCATTGATCCGTTCATCCAACTGATTCGCACTCACAACATGCAAAAAAACTTGCTGGTAGGATCGTTTGACACCAAAATATTGAAGTTGTTTCGTGAAAAATGTCCAGAGGTCGTAACGGCCGCTTCTCTCACAGAAGTGTTTTGGTTTTTTCTTTTGTCAAAATTACGGCTGACCAAGTTATATCGTGGTAAAAGCCCTGCTTTCCAAATCCCAGAAACACAAAAAGTTTTAGGGTTTGAACTTCGCCTGGTAGATCGCAGATTCGTAACGGCCGCACATGCCCAAAACATTGCCGTCCACGTGTGGACAGTCAATGAAGAAGCAGATATGCAGCGTTTGATAACGCTGGGTGTCGATGGACTGATGAGCGATTATCCGCTGCGTGTGTTGAAGCTAATTGGACGTGATTAATAGAGGGGTATACGTGATTCAGGTGAAAGCAGTAGCCCTCGTCCTGACACACTAAATCATTTAACGACGGCGATTAAGAATCATAACATAGTAGAGCAATTGACCAATTGCAGAAACGGCCGCTGCGACATAAGTCCAGGCGGCAGCATCCAATACTTTATTCACACCTTCTAACTCATCATTAAACAACAAGCCGCTGCTCACCAATAATTTCTTGGCGCGTTTACTGGCGTTAAACTCAACGGGTAATGTGACCAAAGTGAAAAATACAGCAACAACAAAAAAAGCGATACCTAACAGAGCGATGTAATAACCAATCTCAGTGCGTAAGAAAATCATCAGCATAAAACCAGCGAAGAAAATCATTGGGGCGAGTTTGCTGGTAAATTGGGTAGCTGGTACTAGTGCACTCCGCAGCCGTAATGGACTATAACCAGCGGCATCTTGCAATGCATGCCCCATCTCATGAGCCGCAATGCCTGCTGCCGCAACACTAGGTTGATCGTAGACACCTTCGCTCAAACGCAAAACCTTACTACGCGGATCATAATGATCACTCAAATTACCCGGGACGCGTTCAATGTCAACATCATATAGCCCCTGGTCATCGAGCAAGGCGCGGGCAACCTGCTGTCCAGTTAAATTGCGTGAAGTTCGGACTTTTGAATACTTTTTAAAAGCACCTTTTACACGAGCTTGTGCTATTAGACCCAGCAACAAACCTGGCAAAGCAAAAAGCAGCCATGTTGGATCAAAAAACATGTTCTAAAATTCCTTAGGCCAATGCAAGAAAATAATGAACCCATAAATGGGCCGTTTTGGCATTGGCTCGTCTATTCCCTCGTAGGATCAACTGGATCATTTATTATTGGGAATAGCCTTATTCAACAATGAATATTAGTGGTGTGGGGGCTGTCCATCTTGTGGACGCTGGCTCCGGACACGCACACGCTCTTTCCTAGTTTTTTTCTCTTTTTCCTCAATAGTCTTTTTCCAGACCCTAACTAAGTAGGCACCGGTAACGACGGTTGGTAGAGTAATGAACCAGTAGGAGGTGATAAACGCTAACATACTATTTTTTCCTTTAGTAGGTAAAAGCAGGAACATCTTTTGAAAGAAATTAAGCTAATATTCCGCTTTTCCCGAGGAATTCCCAAAATTCTTTAGTACAAAAAATATTTTAGGAATTGCCTAAACTCGAAAGTTTTAGTTTACGATTACTTGTTGAATTTTGCATCTTTCGGTGCTTAAAGTCAAGTATCCCAAATAATTTCCTATATATGTCTTATAGATTGTTTTTTGGAGTTGCTTCTTACTCGGAGATTTGGGACATGAGTTCATTTGCATAGAGTGGATCCAAAGTAAAAAGGGTTCCACCACCAATATTGAATAAGAGTTTTGTCTCTTCAAATGAAATCAGCCAGGTGTCGGTTGGAACCGATGTGCGTGTTCCACCAGAGAAAATGCGTTGTAATTGTAATGATAACAAGTCGAGCTTGAAGATAACAAGGTTTGTCGAATTTTGAACATTTTGTTCAGAGATGAGATAAATTTGTTCCCCTGATGTTAAAAGCTGTTGGTTGCCTCCAACTGCTGTAGGATAAGCGGCTTGTTGCTGTATTTCCCCTTGTTGCGAAACTGTAATGAGTCGATTAGCTGATGAGTCGGGATGGAGCAGCAATACACCGCCGCCCTGCAGCGGCGAAATATCACCCCACTGCAACAGCTTGCTAGGCAGTGCAAATATTAATTCTGTATCTGATTCCACAATCCCTGGATTAAACCGATACAGACCATTTCCTGAATATATCCATATATGTTCACCACTTTGGGCCAAATGGCCGCCGATATGACTGACAGTTTGCGGTGGATTTCCGTTTTGGATGTACCATACGCCTTGATCACTGCCTACCGAGGAAAAATAACTACCATCAGGGGTGATAAGCCAGTCATACGGCCGTCCCGCTAATTCATGTTGCCAAAGCAGCTCGCCCTCCGTGGAATATGCGACCATTTTTGTATTGGAAATAAGGATGACACCACCGTCGGGCAAGGTTCTGAGTTGGGTATCTCCGCTGCTATCGATTTCAACTTGCCATAATTGCTCTAATGTGGAGGAGGGTATCTCTGTAAAATCTTCGGATTCCGGCATCTGATAGGCTGACAACAGACCTGATTCATCAACTACATAAATTCGAGCGGCGTAACTATCGCTGAGTGCGGTCTTAATTTCTTCGACATCAAATTGGATTGGTTGACTACGGCCGTTTTCCCAACCCACCCTCAATAACTGATCACCCTCCAATCAGGCAAAACTTTCGTCATCCAACTGCCCAGCATATTGCGTGTTAGTGGTGGTGAATGGTCGTGTCCAAATCACACCTGGCGACGAAGCAATGCGCTGCTGCCAGATAGTTTGTGATGGCCAAACCCATCCAATTTCAGTCGGATCGTCAGGCCAATATCCAGTCAACGGTGTATAAGGCGATTGGGTGCGCATCTCAAAATGCAGATGTGGAGAGGTGCGAGGTTGACCAATTTCACCAATTTGCTGACCACGGGTGACACATTCGCCCGGAAAAAGTGTGACGCTGTCAGGATCTAAATGCCCATAAAAAGAGAGGATAGTAGAACCATCTTCAAAGGTATGTTGTATGATGACGACACCTTGATCACGGCCCCATCCCAATGGTTGGGCATAGGTTACCAACCCATGGCCAATGCTGTGGACTGGGGTGCCAAGATTGGAGCCACTGCCTATGCCGCCCCAATCTTCGCCAGCATGGAATTTATCATAACGATTACGAAACACACCAAAATCGCCACCACCGCGGCTGACTCTGGCAGCATGGGGCGGATCGATCGGAAAATCAAACAGATCAACAGCCCCACATGGATAACGGCCGTCTGGCATCGGATCACTTAGTTGGGCTAATCGCGGATCGCCAGAAATGGTTAATGGAACGGCCGTTGCTGTGGCTGTTGGCGAAGGGGTCGGCGTCGGGGTCATAGTCGGCGAGGATGTAGGTGACGGAGTCATCGTTGGCGCGGGCGTGTGTGTCGGTGTGGGGGTTTGCGTAGCAGGAACGGCCGTTGCAACCCTCACAACTGGGGTTGGCGCAGGATCTGCACATCCAATCAACAACAATAAAAGTATGCAATAAAACAACGCTTGCCGAATTGATAACAAAATAATCACAGCTAGGATTGTATTAACTTTTTAAGCAGGTTGAAAGCTGTCCGCAGCATTTTGCTAAGAATGGCTCATCTTAAACTTTACCCCCTTTACATCCTTGCCACTTTGCAATATGCACCCCAGTTGCCATGTATCCTGATCTTGATATAACTAGCGTATGAATCCGAAGATGATCGTACAAAAAGGGTATGACAAAATTTCATATGCATACTGCACAGATGAAGGCACAGGTATGGAACCAGATTATGCGGACTGGCAGGCATAGTTTGTTTTTAGCGAGAAAAAAATGAACCCAATTCAACCTTTTCTTGATCGTTATGGGGTTCTGGTTTTGGATGGCGGTTTGGCTACACAATTGGAAGCGCGCGGCTGTGACCTCAGCGGGGGGTTATGGTCGGCCCGTCTGTTAAACGCTGATCCTGATTTGATTCAGCAAGTTCACAGTGATTATTTATGGGCGGGTGCTGATTGTATTATTTCGGCCAGTTATCAGGCTTCGATTCCTGGCTTTGTAGCGGCAGGCGTTGATAGAGAAACGGCCGTTCAGTTGTTACAACACTCAACTCAATTAGCCTTGACAGCACGAGACGAATATTGGCAGCAGGTCACCAACAAAGATGATCGACTACGGCCGTTGGTTGCCGCCAGCATCGGCCCCTATGCAGCATACAAAGCGGACGGTTCCGAATACACTGGGGATTATGATTTGGATGCAGCCGGTTTAGTGGATTTTCATCGGGAACGGTGGCAGATATTGGATGCAACGGCCGTTGACCTTTTTGCGTGTGAAACGATTCCAAATTTCGATGAAGCGCACGCTTTAGCACAAATGCTGTCCACCACACCAGATCGGTATGCATGGTTCAGTTTTGCCTGTCGGGATGAACACCACATCAGTGATGGCACACCTATCGCTGATTGTGCTGCATTTTTAGATGCCTATCCACAAGTGGCCGCGATCGGCATTAATTGCACAGCACCACGCTTTATTCCCGATTTAATCCGCCATGTACAGCAGGCCACAAACAAACCGATCATCGTGTATCCCAATTCAGGCGAAATTTATGCTGGTGAAAATCAAGGATGGACAGGTGAATCAGTGCCTGCAGAATTTGGCACATTCAGCCGTGAATGGCGTAAATTGGGTGCTGGTTTGATTGGCGGCTGCTGTCGCACAACCCCCGCCCATATTCGACAAATTCGTGATCGTTTTCGTTGGGAAATTATGGAACAGAATGTCAGGAATTAATACGATGACCGAATGGGATCGCAAAGCATTTCAACAATCATTGCCGAAAAAGCGCATGTCAGCAGGCTGTTTATTTTTTGACGCAGACGGAAACCTGCTAGTCGTCAATCCCACCTATAAAAAGACGTGGGAAATTCCCGGCGGTTGTGTGGAGGCCAATGAATCACCCAGAACGGCCGTTATACGCGAAGTCGCTGAAGAATTGGGTTTGCATTGTTCACCGGGGCACTTACTGTGTGTAGACTATTCCGGCGAAACAGATAGTAAAACTGAAAGGGTACAGTTTATTTTTGACGGTGGCACCCTTTCTCCAACTGAGATTGCCACAATTCAATTGCCCGCAGATGAATTGAGTGAATATCGACTATTGCTCCCCAAAAAAGCTATCAAGTTATTAAACAAAGCGCTGCGCAAACGTGTGCGCCATTGTTTGCGTGTGCGTGCTGGTAAAACCAGCAAAATTTATCTAGAAGAATGAGGCTATTCCCCAAAATAAAAGAGCCATTTGATCCGGCGTGGGAATAGACGAGCCAATGCCAAAACAACTTATCGCACGGATCATTATTTCCTTGCATTGGCCTAAAACCAGTCATTTGTATAAAAGGAGTCTGAAATGACAGCTATTACTGGTGTTGCTGAAGCAGTTTTATATGTAGAAAAGTTAGAACCAGCCATGATGTTTTATATGCAGGTGTTGGGTTTGAAGCAAACGGCCGTTTTTGACGACGCTTGTTTTCTGCAGGCTGGCCCGCATTCAACTTTGATCTTGTTTGAAATTGATGCCCTTGAACAGCGTGTGAGCATTATACCGGCACATGGCGCACGTGGTCGCGGGCATGTCGCCTTTGCCATTCCTCCAGAAGAAATGGATAATTGGCAGGTGCGTTTATTGGAATATGGTGTGGAAATTGAACACGAACAAGTTTGGCCTTTAGGCACACATTCTCTCTATTTTCGCGACCCCGATCAAAACAGCATCGAGTTGATCGACAATACCCATTACGCCCAAATTTGGGCTCGTTTGGAGAAATAATTTGCCTTGGGGTGAACTTGCCGCCTTAGCAACGGCCGTTTGTTGGTCGTTAACCGCCATATTTTTCAGTTATAGTGGTCGACTGATTGGCTCAGATGTTGTCAATCGCAGCCGCCTCATTTTTGCATTCCTGTTTTTGCTCATAACCCATTATCTAATTGAAGGCACTCTATTTCCCTGGGACACCGAACCCTTTCGCTGGTTCTGGTTTGCCGTTTCAGCGATTCTAGGTTTGGTTTTGGGGGATACTTTTCTATTTAAGGCGTATGTGATGATCGGGCCACGATTATCCATGCTCCTGATGGCAACCGTGCCGATTTATAGTGTGTTTTTTGGCTTGGTTTTGTTTGGTGAAAGTGTCACGGCTGTTGAGTTTAGCGGTGTATTACTGGCAGTTGGTGGTATCGCCTGGGTGGTGACAGAAAAACAGACCAATCAATCTGAAGGTGAAAAACGTTACTTCAAAAAGGGCATTTTGTTTGGTCTTTTAGGGGCATTAGGGCAAGTTGCGAATTTGGTAACAGCGAAGTTTGGCATCGTGGGTGGCTATTCCACAACCTCAGCAACCATTATTCGCATTTTTATTGCGGGAATCATATTGTGGAGCATTGCAGCCTTTCGACATCAAGTGGGCTACACATTGCGCCAATGGCGCAATCGTAAAGCGTTTCCAGCCATGGTTGCCGGTTCGTTTGTAGGCCCGTTTTTGGGTATTTGGTTTTCATTGATTGCCATTCAATATGCACGCTTAGGCATCGCCTCAACCTTAATGGCACTGCCACCCATCATCTTAATTCCGCTCGAATATCTGGTTTATAAAAGGCGTATCAGTATGCGGGGGGTTGTGGGTACGGCCGTTGCTTTAGTTGGTGTTGCGCTGATATTTTTGCCACAATAACAAGTGGGAAACATCAACTTTGTTTTTTGCAAGGTGAGTGTTGAGTATTACTATTACCAGTAATATTGCATACTGGAGATGAAAAAATATGCGTGTCACAACCAAAGGTCAAGTAACCATACCACAATACCTCCGCGAAAAATATGGGATTATACCAACAACTGAAGTTGATTTTATTGAAGAAGACGGCCGTATTTATTTAATCAAAAAAGAGAAAGAAATAGCAGCAACTCGAATATTTAGAAGTTTGCGCGGCGTTGCTACAGTTAACATGAGTACCGATAAGATTATGGCTTTGACTCGAGATGAATAATGAAAGGCATTCTCATAGACTCAAATGTCATTCCAGC
>CAYGMR010000210.1:0-9371 GCA_964350725.1 uncultured Ardenticatenaceae bacterium
GCCGCCACAAATGGGTCAGACTTTGCAAGGAGGGTGTTATGGTCGGTATACAGGTGGTCACCAAGGGCATAGGGGGATCGCCACTAGATAATGCTGCCCAGGGGAGCCGGTGCAGATGTCGGTGCGGCGCAATGATCAAATGGGTATCAGCCCCCAACCATTTTTGAATCTGAGGGGGCAAGAGCGCCTCACCAAGCGCGGTTAAATCTTTCGCATTCAGAAATCGGTCGTGGTCACTGCGGCTGCGGCCAGTACGGTCGCCCAATTCAAGCAAAAAGCGTGCCCGGTTGGAGAGTTTTTGCTGCCAAATGACACTGTTATCAGGCGAGATAATGATGCAATAGATGTGATCAGCATGTTGATAATAATCCAGAGCCAGCCAGTGCACACCTAACTGCTGGGAAGCGAGTTGGCGAAACTGCGCCAGATCAAACTGATGGACAAGTGCAGCGGTCGGCAACGGAGCATGGGAACGTTCAAGCTGGCTAACTGCCGTGTCATACTCTCTAACTTTTTGTACAAAACGTCGGTGCAGCTCGCCAGCACGCGCGGCAATGAAAGAACCACCTGCGGCCGTGCTCTGCAGCTTATCTTGTAACCAGCGAATTTCGGCGATCACGTCGCCAAGCGCTTCAGGCAAGTCAGCTCCATCCCAGAAAGGGCGCGTACTGTGGGTTAACAGATGTGACTTACTCGCTTCGATAAAATGCAATATGTCTGTAGGAGAGGCTGTATCGATTGCACAAGCCACGGCGCGATCAAACACAGCGATGGGGCGGGTCAGATAAGCGCCGATCAGAGCAGGCTGCCAGAGCGCACGGCGCAAGCGGGAAAGCGCCCGTACGGCCAGCCGGTAATGGTCCAAGGCTGTGGTGTGATTGTGCTCACGCGTGGCTAGATCAGCTAGCCCTGCCTGCGCCTGCCAGATGATTTCCGGAACCGCGTCTGCCGCCAGTTCCAGGGCTGTCTGCCAGGCGCAGGCAGCGGCTTGGAAATTATGCAGGCGCACAAAACAACGCCCCCAGACAAGCTGGCAAACAGCCTGCTCAAAGACCATACCTATTCGCCCAAACCCATCCCCGGCAAGTTGCAGATGTTTTTTTGCTCCTTCCACATCATTTGTAGCCAACAATGCCTCTGCCATTAGGCGGTGCGTTAAGGCGATTTGTGCCTGCGCCTGTTGTGTTTGCGCCAGTGTCAGGGCCTCTGCCAGGTAATCAAAAGTTTTTTCTGGGCTTTCCAGGTGAAGCAAAATCCCGGCACGCACATTGTAAACACGAGGCGGCGTATCCATCTGTTTCCCCTGGCGAAAATGGACAATAGCGCGATCCAGGTATGTGTTTACCTTATCCAAGTCTCCCAATTGGAGCCAAACTTTTGCTAAAATAAATTCACAGCCAGCTAACCGATATGAAATGTTCAGTATCTGTAGGCGAATATATGCTTTTTCCAGATGATGAAGAGCTTGATGGTATTGACTTTGCTGGAAATAGACCAATCCTTGATCCATAAGAGCCACAACTGGTAACCACTGATTACCTATATCATCGTAAATATCTTGCGCCTGTTGTAAGTAAGTCAAACTGGTTGTGAAATTGCCCCGGTAAAACTCTTGCTGTCCACTATCGAGAAGATTGTCGGCCAACAGGCCCGGAATCTGATAGTGTGCAAAAACTTCTCTGGCCTTTTGCAGCGCCTGCCCGGCTTCTCTCAATTGACCTGAATAGTTATAAACCTGAGCCAGGCCACTATAACATTGAGCTTCCCACAGGGGCAGATCGTATGCTGCAAATAACTCTGCCGTTTGCAGAAAACGCTGCTCGGCAGAAGCATAATCGCCGGTAGACAGACGTAGAACCTGCGCCAGACCATAGTGGGCAATCGCCGCATCCACGGCCGCATCCAATTCCTGAAAAATGGCCAGTGCCTTCTCCGTATTCAGGATCGCTCCCTGCAATTCTGATTGGCGGCGCTGGCAGCTAGCCCGGATGTAAAGGCAGCGAGCCACCCCTAATTTATCCCCTACATCTTTGAAAGCGCGTTCGGCCGCATCAACTTGCGCAGCCGCTTCGTCAAAACGCCCAATTAGCAAATATGTGAAGGCCAGTGAACAACGATAAGCAGGCAGCAGATGTTGCAAATCACTGTTTTGTAATGTGTCCAACGCTCCTTCCAACTGTTCGGCAGCGATATTAAAGTTCGGCCGTGTCCAGGGCACGGCATTCAACTGCCAATCGCAGGCGGCTACCCAGCCCGGCGCGTTTAACTCGGTAAATAATGTGCGGGCACGGGTTACGGCCGTTTCCACCAGATCGGGACGAAACCAACCATTGGCGGCACGCGCCAGATAGTAGGCGGCTATCGCTTGCAGGAAGGGGGCGGCGGTTTGTTGAACGGCCGTGTCGGCCACAGCCATCAGCGCCCACCCATAACGCGGGCGGGTTAAACTGGCATTTTGGGCTTGATCAGCGAGGTGGTCAAGTAATTTTCGGTCGGGAGGCGGGAGTTGTGCAGTATGGGCAGGCAGGACTTCTACACGCAGGCGATTGTGGTATAAATCTTCTGCTAATGCACCATAGTGTGCCAGGGTTTGTGAGAAGGTTTGGGACAGCATGTCGCCAGTGTATCATGGTTTGATTTCCCCTTCTACTATTAATTGTAGATCGGCACGAAATATTTGGCTTGTGGGGTCTAGAACGGCCGTTAAGGGCAGGGGTTGGAAGTGACAACGGCCGTATTTGTTATCACCCTATTTCTCACCAGCATTACTCTTTGGTATTCATTAGGTAGTCATAAAAAGCCATAAAACTTAAATGGTTTGTTGCTCGAATAGATTCGTCGGCGTAGGCCGACTTTGTCGTTTGAGGTGCAGATTTATCTGCTGTCTAATACTTAAAATGGCTAGACAGAAAATAGTTGCTGCGTTATACTAAAAACCCGTTTACAGACGACTTAATCCGACAAAACGAAAATGAATTGGCAGCCTCGCATTGTGCGAGGCTATTTGATTATGTGATTAAGGCACTCAGCTATGGATGTGTCTAAGTGTGGAGAAGATGAAATGAGTGATGAGTATGGTGTTGTATATGTGACGCAAGATGGCTTGCAGAAAATAAAAGATGAATTGGCTTATTTAAAAACCGAGCGCCGCGAGGAAATAGCAGTCAAACTGGAAACAGCTATTTCACAAGGCGATCTTAAAGAAAATGCTGATTACCACGATGCCAAAGAAGAACAAGGCTTCGTTGAAGGGCGTATTCGTGATTTAGAAGATTCGCTGCGGCGTGCTCAGGTAATTGAAGAAGGTGGTACGAATGATCGTGTGCGTGTTGGCAGCACAGTGACAGTTAGTGAGACTGGCTACGACGAGCAAGAAACGTACCATATTGTGGGACCGCATGAAGCTGATCCCACAAACGGCCGTATCTCAAACGAATCTCCAATTGGAGCAGCTTTGCTGGGTGCCAAAGTGGGTGACGTGGTCACGGCTGAGACCCCCGGTGGTGCGATTGATTTTGAAGTACAATCCATCGTTTAGATTAAGTTGATTTGAGTGCTTTTAACGGCCGTTTCGCGTAGAAACGGCCGTTTTGCTTACCCTTCATCTTTCTCGACCACTTCCCCCTGAATACAAGCCAACAATTTTTCTTCCGCATCCTCACGTACAAAACAATTTACATGATCGCCTGGCAGCAGGCGCGTATCTCCATGTGGTACAAATACTTCACCCTCGCGGCGAATTGAGACAATTACACAATCATCTGGCAGATTTGCACCCAGGGATGCCAATGCTTGATTAGCAGAAGGACTGTCGGGCAAGATTTTGATTTCAATAAATTCCATACCATCAATTTGGCGTTGCTGTGCTAGATCGTCAAACTGATTTTTAGCGCGTTTCATTAAGGCAATATTGTATGCTTTGATGATATCGTGACGACGTAAAACACCAACGATATGCTTTGTATCATCGCGTGTCACAACAGGAATTTTACTGAGACCGCGCACTGATAGACGTTGAATTGCATCAGATAAAGGTTCATTTTCATAAGCGACCATTAAACTGCTCATTGTGGCAATGTCTGCGACGACTAGTGAAGCATGATTGTCAAGTTCGATAGCGCGTTCATAATCAGTAATACTGACCATTCCCATTAACCTGTTTTGCTCATCTACTACTGGGAAACTGTGACTATGCGTGCGTTGGAAAGCCTCCCCTAATTCTTCTAAAGATAAAGTTGTTGGCGCAGAAAAAACATCGCGGGTCATGACTTCTTTTACTTTCAGGCTCTGCATCAGATCGAGGTCCCAACCTTGTTGCAGTGTGACACCACGTAGCCGTAGTTTTAATGTATAAATTGAATCGCTGAGCAGATATTCTGCTAACAAAGTTGAAACAACAGTTGCTAACATGAGCGGTAAAATGAGCTTGTAATCGTTGGACATTTCGAAAACGATGAGAACGGCCGTTATCGGTGCGTGTGCCGAAGCTGCAAAAACAGCGGCCATACCAACAATGGCATAGGTGCCAGGATTAACCGCGAGTTCTGGCCAAAAAGAATGGGCAACATTACCGACCATCCCACCCAAAATTGCGCCCATAAACAAGCTGGGAGCAAAGACACCCCCAGAATTACCTGATCCTAAGGTGAAGGAAGTTGCCAACAGTTTCGCGATCAGCAATAAAAACATTGTTGTGAGAGGGATTGTGAAATCATGTGCAATTGTTTCACCAATAAATTCTAAACCCGGCCCCAATACGAGTCGTCCTGGTAATAGTAATGCGATAACGGCCGTTAACAACATACCAATAGAGGCCTTAAATGCTGGATGTAATTTCCAGCGGTCAAATGTTTCCTCGAAAAAATAAAGCATACGAATAAAAGTGACTGCTAAAAAAGCAGAGAGAATACCCAATGCGATGAAAATTATTGTTTCGCCAGGGCGGAAGGGATAAGCTGGCACGTCAAAGGCTGGTTTATTCCCCAAGAAAATGCGTGCTGTGATACTTGCAGCTACTGAACTAATGACAACCGCGCCAAAGTAACGAGTCGTGAAGCGCCCAATGATGACTTCGAGCGCAAAAATAGCGCCGGCAATAGGGGCGTTAAAGGTGGCCGCGATACCGGCAGCAGCGCCGCAAGCGACAAGCGTGCGTACACGCTCGACAGAGAAATGGAAGAGCTGCCCGATTGTTGATCCTAACGCTGATCCTGTTTGCACGATCGGTCCTTCACGTCCGGCTGAGCCACCGCTACCAATGGTGATTGCAGAGGCCAAAACCTTGATCGCTGCCACCCGCGCCCGGATGCGCCCGCCACGTAAGGCGATGGCTTCCATTACTTCTGGCACACCATGTCCTTTTGCTTCTGGAGCCCAGCGATCGACCATATAGCCGACGATTAAGCCCGCTGTGCCCATCACCAGTAAAAGCCCAACAACTTCACCCAGCGTTATTTGTACGGCTAATGAAAACTTGTTTATCTGTTTGAGGAGCCAAATGAAAACGACAGCACCTAAACCTGTACCTACCCCAACAATGATTGCTGTGAGAATGATCATTAATGTATCAGGTGGGGAATGTCGATCTAGAAATTCGCGTAATTGGTGGCTTCTGTAGTTGAAACGGTGCTGGAGATAGTTTTCTGCTTTAGCGTTATTCATCATCCTTTTATTTTCCTCTAACCATTTTTTAGGTACTTATTGTACATGCGTTTTTTCAAATGCGGACTAATTCCCAAAAATTGATTAAACCTGTAACGGTTAAGAATTAGTTGAACTGTAAAGACTGCAAAGAGCGCAAAAAATTAAAGAGAAAAACTTGGCGTCCTGTACTGTGAAATTTTGTTCAAGGAACTTGCGACTACTATAAAGTTGATAAAAAACGTAGGCTGAAGTAGCTTGTGGTACAATTAGGCTTATGACGATACGTGTTTTATCTGATCAATTGGCTTCTCAAATCGCGGCGGGCGAGGTAGTGGAACGGCCGTCTTCTGTGGTCAAAGAGCTGGTCGAAAATGCTTTGGATGCTGGTGCTAAAACCATCAATGTCGATGTGCGCAGCGGTGGTCGAGAGTTGGTCCAAATTGCTGATGATGGCTATGGTATCTCTTCTGACCAACTCGAAACCGCCTTTTTGCGCCATGCTACCTCAAAACTAAACAGCAGCGATGATCTCAATGCCATTCACACCCTTGGTTTTCGTGGCGAAGCATTAGCAGCAATTGCTGCCGTCAGCCAACTAACTGTCGTCAGCCGTACTGCGGATGCACGCGCAGGCACACGCCTCGTATTAGAAGGTGGACATAAAGTTGGCCGTGAAACTGTGGGTGCGCCGCTGGGAACTGTCATCGGCGTGGAAAATCTGTTTTATAATATACCTGCCCGCCTCAAATTTTTGAAAAGTAAAACAACCGAAAAACGGCTCATTGATGAATTTGTCACACGCTATGCGTTAGCTTATCCAGATGTTCGTTTCCGTTTGACCCATGACAGCCGCATTACCTTCCAAACGACGGGGAATGGCAATGTGCGCGATGTGTTATTGGCGATTTATGGTGCCGATACGGCACGTCAGTTGTTAGAAATTGAATCCCAAGAAGAAAAACCAGCGGGGTTGATCCATGTCACTGGATATGTTGGCCCCCCCAGCCTACACTGGGCTAATCGCAACCATATCACATTGTTTGTAAACGGCCGTTGGATTCGTGACAACAGCCTGACTTATGCCATCATTCAGGCTTACCATACATTGCTGCCAGTTGGCCGTTATCCGTTGGGCATTATTTTTATCACAGTGCCGCCAGAGCAAGTGGATGTCAATGTGCATCCGGCAAAAATTGAAGTCCGTTTCCGCCAGGGGAGTTCGCCCTTTGGCACGGTGCAGCGAGCTGTACGGCAAACGCTGGTCGCGGATTCACCTGTGCGCAGCATGTCTGCCTGGGCGTTAGGCTCACAGCCGCTCGGTCAAGGTGCCGACGGTTCACCCCATGGCTGGGCGGGTCAGCTTAATAATCAGGCTTTTCAACGTCGTGATGATGGTGGCCAAGCAGAGTTACGTCTAGATTGGTCACAGCGTTTTGGATCCACTAACACAGAATTGGTTGGGGATGATGCGTCCACTGCGCCGTCGCTCGGCGCGGGCATTGTGCCAACACAAACGTCACCAGACACAATTCTGGGTGGTGATCGGTTGCCCATCATGCGTGTTGTGGGCCAAGTCGGAGCGGCATATATCATTACAGAAGGGCCCGATGGCATGTTTCTGATCGATCAACATGCTGCCCATGAACGCATTTTATATGAGCAGTTTATGGCGCAGTGGGATCAGGCGCAGGTGCCTTCCCAAGGATTGACGGTGGGAACGGCCGTGCATCTATCTCCGGCCCAAGCCACTCTGTTAGAAGACAATCTGGATATTTTGGCCAAAATTGGCTTCCAGGTGGAAGCATTCGGTCCCAATGCATTTATGGTGCGGGCTGTACCCGCGATTGTGGCTAAACTAGACCCAGCACAAGCACTTATTGGGGTGATCGAAGATTTAGAACGGGGTGACGCACCCCTCCAAGCTAAAATTGAGGCGCGTATTGTACTGCGTGTATGTAAAAGCGCAGCCATCAAAGCGGGACAAACGCTCTCACCCGTTGAAATGGAAGCAATGGTGCAGCAGTTGGAAGCATGCCAAAGTCCACATACCTGCCCACACGGGCGACCCACACTCATTCATCTTTCAGTGGCACAGTTGGCACGGCAATTCGGCCGTACCTAAGTTAGCACTCCCCCTTTTTTGAATTGAATCTGTAAGATGATAAGATACGCACTACAACAATAATCATGCTGGTGGTCGATTTTTCAAAATCGACCTCTCGGTTTTAGCGTAAAAGCGGTAAATTAAACGAGTGATGAGCAAGGAAGCCCTCACCCCAGTAGAACAAAGAATTGTTGTTTTTTATGAAGATGAGTTAACTGCCGTTGTCGTGGATATGAACGGCCGACAAGTCGTTTACGTCCCGATACGGCCGATTTGTGACTTCTTAGGTGTCGCCTGGTCGCCACAACGGAGGCGTATTAATCGTGATCCTATTTTATCTGAAGCTTTGACCTCTGTGACCGTTACGGTCACAGAGAGTGGTCAACGCGGTCAAATGCTGTGTCTTCCAATAGATTATTTGAATGGTTGGCTCTTTGGTATCAATGCTAACCGCGTTAAAGTCGAGATTCGAGAAAACGTTTTGCGTTATCAGCGGGAATGTTATCGTGTTTTAGCTGATATGTTCCTAACTAGTTCAGAAATGGCCGTATCGCTGGCCGAAACAACATTTGTCATGATTTGATGATGGAACATCAAGAGGTGGTAAATCAGTGATCATACAAACTCAAGAAGTAAGATCAGCGAAAACCAAAAAAGAGTGGGGAATTTTCTATACCCCTGCCGAATTAACTAAAATACTTTGTGATTGGGCTGTAAGAAACCCAGAGGATCGGATTTTAGAACCAAGTTTTGGTGGCTGTAGTTTTCTGGATACTATTCGCAGGATTTTCGAGCGTTTAGGAAACAAAGATTTTGTTGACCAATTAGGTGGGTGTGACACAGATAAAAATGCCTTTGACTATTTAGCCAAGAGTTTAGATCTTTCAGAAACACCACCACAATTCAAACTTGTTGATTTTCTAGAGACAAAGCCTGATGATTTTGACGATTTGTTTGATGTTGTTATAGGAAATCCTCCCTATATTTCTCGCCATAGTATGGATCAAAATCAGATTGATTTTGGGCAAAAGGTTTTGAAAGAACAAAACAGATCGCTTAGCAAAAGAGCCAGCTTATGGGGATATTTTGTTTTGCATAGTTTGAGTTTTTTGAGGGAAGGTGGGCGGATAGCTTTTATCTTACCGAGTAGTTTCTTAACCACTCATTATGCTGAGCAAATTCGCGACTATTTACAGAAAGGTTTTCAGCGATCTCTAGTTCTTAATTTGGGTGAGAGAGTTTTTTTGAGTGAAGGAACAAGCGAAGTTGCAGTTGTTGTTCTTTGTGAAGGCTGGCAAAAATATAGTGAAAAGCAGGATATGCGATTGGAATTCATTCCTACCTTAGATGAAGTTGAACCAATTATAACAGCTTGGTCTAATCATGAGATTTTGGGAGTATCTTATGAAGGTCGCGCCAATTTCTCTTTATTGTCTCCAATTGCATCACGAGCATATTTGAGTTTAGTGAAAAATGAAAATTGTCATCAATTTGCGGACTTTGCTCGAGTCCTGATTGGTATGGTAACAGGAGATAATAAGTTCTTTGTAATTAACGAAGAGATAGCAGATGCAAAGGGGTTGCCCGAAAAATCCTTGCGTTTCATAGTGGCAAAATATAAAGA
>CAYGMR010000211.1:0-2476 GCA_964350725.1 uncultured Ardenticatenaceae bacterium
GCCTGCCGACAACGTAATTTCTTTATCCTCAGCAACTTGTATGGGAACTTGATTCAATGTTTTTTGTCGTGCATACCGTTCTTTAAGCGTAACGGCCGTTTCCAAATATTTGGCGAGTAAGTGTTCCCAATCATTGTTACCGTATTGGCGTAGTAAATTAAAAACTGTTGGTTCAATTTGGTAACACCATTTCGGGCTATTCACAGGTCGTGTTAGGTCGTCAGGATTTTCAATGACTAAAGCAGCTTGAATAAATTGATGTACTGTCTGACGGCGAATGGTCTCTCGTGTATTAGGCGCATAATTAACGCCGTAATATTTATGAATGAAATTCATTATTGGTGTAATGCCTAGCATGGGTCTGCTTGCGGAAGACCATGAATTTTGAGGCGACAAATTTAACAATGCCAGCAGCGTCATGGCAGATCTTTCGTTTTGTTGTGCTTGTGGCAAACCGAGGAGATCAAGAACATTTATTGCCTCAGCCACTCGTTTTTTTGCAGCGATAGGATCAGGTGTTTCTAGTTCAGACATATTTTGCAACTCCGCTTCAATTAAAGCATCAATTGTTTGTTGGTCGGGAAATTTATCATGATAACTTTGTCCCCATTGCTCAAGTGTTTTGCGCTGTGGGTACAAAAGAGATCGTAAGTCTGTTGCATTGACCTGTGTATGACCATTAAACTGCCGAAAATACACATCCAATAAGG
This sequence comes from uncultured Ardenticatenaceae bacterium, assembly GCA_964350725.1. Classification (GTDB taxonomy): domain Bacteria; phylum Chloroflexota; class Anaerolineae; order Promineifilales; family Promineifilaceae; genus JAACFF01. Next base: position 711 of record CAYGMR010000211.1, read on the forward strand.
TTGAATTAAGGTAAATTGCTAATCCTCTTGCCAAATCTGGTAGGATTCCTTTGTTCCAGGCGTGGAATACATTGACGTGATTTTCAAAGGCAACTGCCGTATTTCCAACCAACTCTGGATCATACACGGCTGAATTGATGCGTTTTGGCTCCTCTTTGGACGAAAATCGGCGTACAACTACATAATAACTCTTTGGCAGTAGCCACTTTTGTGTTTTTTGACTATTTAGAATTGCATTCGGTTTACGATGTGCCCTATCCGGCCAGCATATAAAACCATTCTTCATATGGTGGGGATATATCAATGGGACTGTGCTTTCATCTGGTTGTTGGCGCAGAAAAGGTTTTACCCGAAAATCAACAACACGGCCTGTTGATACATTTAGACCTAAATCTACCAATGTGCAAGGGAAATGCTCAATACGGTCAGCGACATTTTGATCGAGATCGCTGGCCGTGATATGAATAAAGAGATGTGGATCATTGGGATTGATAACCCGTGAGTAGGAAACAGATCGCCTGATATGCGTATTTTCTCTTGGGCTATGCGAGCATGTAATTGTCACATCATGTTTATTATGTGTTTTAATTGCATGAAAAATGATGTTTTCCTGTAATACATCATCGCCTGCAAATGCTTTATTCCGCGATTCAAATAGATGAATTGTTTGAAAAGCCATTTGCGAATCAAACAACTTCCGAAATGCTTTGTAATATGGCCCATTGCAGAAACTGCGTGGCGTGATGGCAACTAGTTGCCCTTCTGGTTCGAGGATCCTTGATGCAAGTGCCAGGAACGCTGTGTATAGGTTTCCGGTTTCAATCCCAGCTTCGCGTAAACGTCGACGATAAGCAGATTGGCTGTGAATTTTTTTGTATGGTGGGTTCAAAATTACGCAATTAAATTGTTGTATCTGTCCCTCAAAAAGACGAGGGCGTAGCATGGCACTGGCTGCATCTATAAAATCTTCTGCTTTGATGATGCAGGAGAATGAAATTCCAACCCGCTCACATACTTTGCGGCACTTGTCCAGTGTCTCCTTTAAATAGGATTGAAATTCTAGCTCTTGTTCATAAACGGTAATGCTAATTGTTTCCGGTAGTTTTTTTTGCATAATAAGCGCATCAACAAATGCGGCCGTTAATGTGCCGACCCCTGCTCCCGCGTCTAACAACCTGATTTCGGAGGGAAGGTTTTTGAACAAGGCCGCCATCATCTGTGCTATTGATGGTGGTGTGAAGAATTGACCATGTTTGGAGCGGGAATTATCACCCACAGCCTCATAAGCTTTCTCCCGATATTGATCGGCCGTAAATGCCACAGATTCTTTTTTTTGGAGCCAAGGTAGAGCATACAATGGTGTTTGTTCCATAACCAAGATATTATCACACTTTGGCTATTATTTGCTATGTTGGCAACGGCCGTTACCCATCTAATCGCAGCATCTTCCCCGACACTTTGTTATCATAACAAACCAAAGGAGATAGTAATCATGACACAAGCAAGCGGCACCTTTGAAGTAAAGCTGCTCCCTCAAGCACAGGACGATGAATTGGGGAATGCAAGCTTGGGCAGAATGACAATTGATAAACAGTTTCACGGTGACCTAGATGCCACCAGCAAAGGCCAGATGTTAAGTGCGATGACGGCCGTTGAGGGTTCGCCGGATATGTGGCCATTGAGCGCGTCAGTGGCACATTAAACGGCCGTAGCGGAACCTTTGTGCTGCAGCACAGCGGCACGATGACACGCGGCGATGGACAATT
>CAYGMR010000211.1:2486-9371 GCA_964350725.1 uncultured Ardenticatenaceae bacterium
GTATTATAGAGTAAAGTGTGGGGTGTGGAAACGGCCATAGTGGTTCACTTGTGCTGCAACACAATGGCACGATGACACGCGGCCATGGGCAATTATCAATCACTGTCGTAGCGGATTCGGCCACGAGTGATTTGGTAGGCCTGACAGATACGATGAACATCGAAATTATTGACGGTAAACATTACTATGAATTTGAGTACAGTTTATGATAACGTTGTGGATCAAAAAAGCCTGGTTAAACAACCAGGCTTTTTATGTTGATATTGATTAATGTTTATCCCAAGCGCGCTATCTCATCTTGAACAACGCTGTCATCCAGGCGTTTGAAGAGTGGTTTAGGTTTGGGTAATTCGCGACCGGTTGGGATTTCACTGCGCTGCCAGGTACCAACGGCCGTTTCCCCTTTATACGTCAACCCTTCATGCGCACGTGTTGTTTCGGTATAAACCTCCACAACTTGTTCACCAAACAATGAACCTTCCTCGCCTAACATGGTGTGTAACTGCTGACTGGTGAAGGGTAAGATCGGTGCCCACAGGGTTTTGAGGCCGCTGATGGCTTGGATTGCCGTGTTGATTGAGCGTGCAGTTGCGCTTGGTTCTGTCTTTGCCGTTGACCAGGGACTGGTTTCTTCCAGATATTGGTTAACTAAAGACGAAAGGCGTAGACATTCCTGCAAAGCGCCACGGAATTTACAGGCGTCATAAAAAGCACCAACGCTGTCAAAGCCAGCATCGATATCAGCCAGTAGTTTTTTGTCAACGGCCGTTAATTCGCCCGGATCAGGTAAAACGCCCTTGAAATAGCGCTTGTGCATATTCAAAACACGGTTGACAAGATTGCCCCAGTTGGCGACCAATTCCTTGTTATTGCGGTTGACAAACCCCTGCCAACTCCAATCGCTGTCGCGTGCTTCTGGCATCGCGGCCGTTAAATAATAACGCAGTGTATCCGGATCATAACGATCTAATGCATCCAACATCCATACAGCCCATTTACGGCTGCCGCTAATTTTACGGCCTTCCATATTCATAAATTCATTAGCAGGCACATCGTAGGGCAAATTGAGTTGAGCTTGACGGTCATCTGAATAGAGACCTTTGGCGCCCATTAATTGCGCTGGCCAGAAAATGGCATGGAAGGGGATATTATCCTTACCGATAAAGTAAACCGTGCGTGCGTCGGGGTTTTGCCACCAATTACGCCACGCATCCGGGTTGCCGCTGTTCTTTGCCCATTCGATTGATGCGGATAAATAGCCAATCACAGCCTCAAACCACACATAAAGCACCTTGCCGTCAAAACCATCTACGGGTACAGAAATGCCCCAGGTCATGTCACGAGTGACAGCGCGTCCGATTAGACCTTGATCGACAAAATTGCGTGCAAAATTGATAACTTGTGGTCGCCAATGGGCTTTGTCATCTGCATTTAACCAATCAGAAAGACCATCATCCGCTAACGCGGGTAAATCGAGGAAATAATGTTCAGTATCGCGTAATTCTAATGCCGTGTCATCATTTTTGCTGCGCGGATTGATGAGTTCTGCGGCGCTTTGGAACAGCGTATTGCAGTTGTCACATTGGTCACCGCGTGCATTCTCATAGCCGCAAATAGGGCATGTACCTTCCACATAGCGATCCGGCAAGAATTTATTTGTCGTTGGCGAAAACATTTGTGGTGTGGTTTTACGGTACAAATATTCGTTTTCCAACAAGCTCAAAAACAAATCTTGCGAGACTTTATGATGGTTTTCTGTATCAGTGTGCGTAAATAGGTCATAGCTTAAGCCCATTTTTTGAAATAATTGTAAAAAACGAGCGTGATAATGGGTGAAGACTTCTTCCGGGGTTTGACCTAAATCTTCGGCTTCTACAGTTACGGGTGTGCCATGGCTGTCCGAACCGGACACCATGAGCACTTCATTGCCTTTTAGGCGATGGTAGCGTGCATAGATGTCGGCTGGCAGATAAGAGCCAGTGACGTTGCCCTGGTGAATATCAGAGTTTGCATAGGGCCAAGCGACACTCACCAGGATATATTCTTTACTCATTTATTCGTCTTCCTCTTCATCGTCGAAATCATCGTCGATGTCTTCTTCTTCATCCTCGCTGACTTCGGTGAGTGCCTCGGCAAGTAGTTCGAAATCGTCTTCATTAATCAGGTGGAAAGTTTCTTTTTGTTCGCCACGTTGGCCGAAATTAGGAATACTTTCGAGTTCGATTGAGGATAATTCCACACTGCTTTCTAATTTGCTTGCCGTTGTGTCAATATCAATTTGATAGAAGTTTGCTTTGTTTGTATCCAGCGCGAATGTATATTTCTTTGGATTTGCTTGAATGATATCGCCTGTAATTGTTGCTACCGCAAAAAACACACGTGCTTCTAATGCATAGAAGATCAATCTGTCCCCTTTGTTGATTGTTTGTGACTCACTTTCAGGGATTAAAACAACGCGCTCTTCCCATCCTGGAAATATCAATTCTTCGCCAGGTGGGATGCTGATTACTTTAATGTAATGTTTTGTATTATCGACAATACGTGGTGTGCGTGTTACACGTTTGCGGGGAGCCGATTTTGCTTCTCGTTCTGCAAGAATATTTTCCCAAATACGCATTTGGATATTCATGTTTAGTTCGGCTTCTGCTCCGTCTGCATAGCGGACGGTCATTTTGGGCCCGTTAATAGCGATAACGGTGTATGTGCCTATGCGATTTTCGTAATTTCCGTTTAGTTCAAACACGGTCTCTTTCTCCACAATTTTTCTAGCAGACTGTCAGAAAAGCCCTGAATGGAATGCAGATTTTCGCATAAAACGTGGATTTTTGTACTCAATCCATGACAATCCGTTCAATCTGCGAAATTCTGTATACGATTAGCAAGTTCTCCGACAAACTCCTAGGTATGATTTCGGCGTGCATAGTACCGTTTTCATGAACTCTTGGCAAGTGTTTTTTTTGTGTGATTTGGCGTTTGTTATTTATTTGAGAATGTTTGGCCATCCCAGGTTGTTTTTAGTTGTGGGGTTGGTGTGCAGCCTGTACGTATAATTTGGTTATCGCGGATGGCTACACGGCCGTTACAAAACCCAGGTAATGGGTACAGCGATATTTCGTCAGCAACGGCCGTTATCACTAGCGTTTGTTCGCTGTCTGCAGCATGCAGGAGGACATCATTGTGTGAATCGTTTGTGAGGTCGGCCGTTTCCACGATAGTCAGCTCGCGAAATAATTGTTCACGATTGCCCAGGATTTGATGCCAGAGGAGGGTGGGGGGTTCGTTCGCATTAAAGGCAACCACAGCAATTTCACTGTGGGTTGGTGTTGCGCTGTTTGGTCGCCAGAGGATGATGAGTTCGTCACGGCCGTTGCCGGTGACATCTGTCCAAACCCATTCGCTGAACCGCGACGGCCGTTGCTGTAGCCAGTGTCGTTGCAAATCCGCAAGAACGCTGGGGCCTGATTGTGCGAGGCGTGTTAACAAAGTTGTGAGTGGTTCACGGGTTTGAATGTCTGTTGGAGGGGGATTTGTGATAGTTGTATGCTCGTTTGGCTCGACAATAGGATTTGGCAAGGTGGGGCTGTCGAATAGTAAGCCGCTTGTATTGCTGACAGATGGTTGATTGCAGCTAAATTGTAGAGCTAATGTTTGGTCTTCAGCTTGCAAACCGATTGTGGCCTGGCTGCCCTGGCTGTTTAAGCTGGTGATGACATCCTGATAAAGAAAAACAATGTCGTTGCTGCCTTCAAACAGTTGAACTTCAAAAGTGACTGTATCATCGAGTTCAAGACCAAAAAGTGGCACGCTGTCCCATTCGAGCACAAAAATCCGATCAGGTTCATTGCCAACGACTTCCCATTCGAGCGCACCCGCGAAAGATAAATCCAGGTCGCTCCAATAGGGGGCGATCATATTTCCCATGCCAACGGCCGTTTCTGGGTACAAGCATCTATTCGCATAGTCAATATTTGCGCTGCCAAATTGGAGGTTGCCGTTGCTAATCGCATTTATTTGAGTGTAAGTTGTGCCGTAGAAGGTAAAGGGAAAGGGCAAATCAAGGGTGACGGCACCGTCAAGGATAAAAAGATTTGTGTTAGTGGTCGCGTCGATATAGGCATAGCTGCTGCCATCGGCACAGGTATAGCCATAAAGATCAGGGCCAGGGCATAGTGCAACGGGAACGCCATATTCAGCTTCTGTCGGTTGAGGGCGTAAAAAAAGGAAGAGCGCAAGGGCAACGGACGCTAAAAAAAATATTAAGAGGAGGAAACGGCCACGTCTGCGCATGTCCACAGTTTATCCTGTTCGTTTTTTAGAGACAACTTAAAATTCTTTGAGGAGTTTTTCGTTGTAAAATGGAACACGCGACAACAATATCAAGCAGAGCATAACCACAGCAAGACAAATGATTTGGAGAACATGCCAACCCTGGTCAAGCCATGCATTGGCACGAAATGTGTCGATGAACAAACGGCCGAAACAATAAACGCCTATTGTCGCAAAAAACAACTGCCCAGCAAATTCACGTCGTGTCCGTAATTCCCACCAAGTGAGCAAAGCGATTGCTCCCACCAATATCTCATAAAGTTGGACGGGATGGCGTTTGATTTCGAACTGCGTGATGCCCCAAGGCAGATTTGTGAATGTGCCATAGCCTGGTCCGCCTAGGAAATCGGCTAGACTAATGAACATGAAGCCAGTCACAAGCACAGGAGCCAAGGCATCGAGGGTTTGTCCGGGGGGCAGTTGTTTGTAACGGCCGTAAAAAATCAGGGCCGCACCACCGAAAATGAGCCCGCCAATTGCAGAAAAACCACTGTTTAATGGCCAGATGATGCCCAGTAAGTTGCTTTGGTATGCGGGCCAATGCAAAAAAACAAAAGACAAACGCGCACCTATTGCACCTGCCAACAAAACGGCCGTTACCAACCCTGAAAATGACTCAACGTCTAACCGCATATAAGCGCCAATGCGCTCTGCTAATGTCAAAACAAGCATTGCGCCAATAATCAGCGTCAACGCGCCGGTGGGTAATACAAATGGACCTAAATTCAAAGCTGGAAACATTTATTTAACTGAAAATAGATTTGTTAACTTTTCACTCTAAGAGCAAACATGATTTCAAATAACAAAAGTTGACAAATCTCCCTATTCCCCCATCATTTTATCAATCTTGTCTTCTAGCACAGCCTGATTCATCGTACCAACAAACACCTCTTGAACAACCCCTTTACCATCTACAAAAATCGTCGTGGGCAAATTGTTGACTCCATACAAATTGTTCACTGTCCACTCTTCATCGACCAACAATGGGTATGTTACATGCGTTGCTTGTCGGAAATCTTGAATTGTCGCGGCAGATTCGGCCTGATTAATGCCTAAAATTGATGCTTTGCCTTTGTAATTTAAGCTCGCATTCTCAAAGTGAGGCATTTCCAAGCGACATGGTCCGCACCACGAAGCCCAAAAATTGAGCACAACAGGTTGACCATCTTCACCATCTCGATTGACATAATCAGTTAAAGTGAATGTTTCGCCTTCCGGGGTCGTGGCACTAAAATCAGGGGCAAGATGCCCGACAATGGGTGCTTCTGTGAGTAAAAAGTTTTGTGGTTCTGTCGTAGCTTCACGCGAATCAATAATCCATGCACCGCCTAGCAGAAGCACAATTCCCATCAAAATAGTCCATTCAAGTCGTGTTCTTAGCATATCAAAAATCGTAGGAGGGAGGCAGATGGAAAAAGCGTTTGAAGTTCACCAAACATTCCCCTTCCATTTGCCTCGCCCGTGTCGTCCTGCAATTTATCCGATTTGAATATTGCCCAACGTAACCGCATGCGCAGATTCTGTCAGTGGCGCACCCGTTAAATCATAAGTCATCGCGCCATCAATGCGCACAGGCACGATCTCACCGAGTGGCAGTTCGCCAGGCACAAGTACAAAGCCATCAATTTCAGGCGCATCACGATAGGAACGGCCGACACTCACATTATCTCCGTACCCTTCAACCAACACGGGCATGATACGGCCGACTTGTGCCTGATTGCGTGCCAAGGAGATATTTTGTTGAATAGACATCAACTCTTCTTGCCGTGCCACCATCACATCTTGTGGCACTTGCCATGAAACTGATGCTGATGGGGTCGAAGCTTCGTACGAATAAGTGAAAACGCCGACGCGATCAAACTGCAGATCTTTGACAAACTGCTTCAAGCCTTCAAATTCTTCATCTGTTTCACCGGGATAACCGACGATAAAGGTTGTGCGAATGGCGATGTCGGGCATCGCTGCACGTAATTTTTCGAGTGTGCGGTAAACCCATTCGATATTTGCCGGCCGGCGCATGCGTTTGAGTGTTTCACGATGGCCATGTTGTAGAGGAATATCAAGATAATTGACAATCTGTGGTGATGTTGCCATCGTTTCTATCAACTCATCGGTGACATAGCCTGGGTAGGCATACATGAGACGAATCCATGGAATATGCGGAGCAGCTTGCGTGATTTGTTGTAGCAGTTGGCTGAGTCCATTTTTCAGACCCAGATCATGCCCGTAATCAGTCGTGTCCTGAGCAATGAGCAGCAGTTCTTGTAACCCACTATCCTGCAGGCGCACAGCTTCTGACACAATGCTGTTGATGGGGCGGCTGACATGTGTGCCTTTGATTTGCGGGATTGCACAGAACGCACAGGGTCGGCGACAGCCATCGGAAATCTTCAAATAAGCACTGCGCCCTTGTATGGAGGCTCTTAACACGCCACGCTCATCTGTGCCCACGGTGTGTGCTTCTTCTGGTAAATGGTAGAGCGGTTGCGGGTGTTTGCGACGGCGCAGCTTGCGTACAAAGGGTACGATGTCCATCCAGCGCCGTGTGCCGATGACACC
>CAYGMR010000212.1:0-9312 GCA_964350725.1 uncultured Ardenticatenaceae bacterium
GGTATTAGTCGCTCCATGACACCCGCCCAAATGGAAGCTGAACTGCGACCTAAATTCAAGCAACTGAAACAGCTAGGTGCGCCACTTTGTCACTACAAAGTTTGTTCTACTTTTGACTCATCACCCACGCTTGGCAGTATCGGCCGTGCCACTGACATCGGATACGAGATATTCGACCCGCCATTTGTACCGTTGGTCGTAGGAGCCATGGCCTTAAAACGGTACGTTGCCTTTGGCAATCTATTTGCTTCTATGGGATCAGAGACCTATCGAATTGATCGACATCCAACCATGAGCAGGCATCCATCAACACCGATGGATGAAGGCGACCTGCGCCTCCACATGGCCAAACAAACTGATAAATCAATCGCGTTGATGGATTTTCTGCATCTGGTAGGTTCTGATGCTGTGGTCGATCAACAGTTCCGGGTTTTGCTTCAAAGCCAGCCTGACATCGTCCTTTTTGATACCCTGGATGACGCACACCTACTTAAGATAGGCCGCTTGATTTGGCAGCAGATTAAGGACAAACCCATATTTATTGTCGGTTCATCAGGTGTTGAATATGCGTTGACTGCCTATTGGCAAGATACAAAAATGGTTTCCAAACCTAAACCATTCTCGTCACCCGGTAAGGCAGATCAAATGATTGTCATGTCTGGTAGTGCCGCACCCCAAACAGCCAATCAAATTAGTTGGTCTATAAAGCATGGGTTTGCTGGCATTCGGCTGGACACGGTCAAGCTAATCGATCCTGATCTGGCCGATTCAGAGCGTGCGGCCACAATCAAGAAAGCATTGGCGCGGCTTGGCGAAGGGCGTGATGTTGTTCTATACTCGGTTCAGGGTCCAGATGATCCAACCATTGAAGCGACTCGCGGGCGAATGGAGGAACTCGGTCTCGACCCAAATGGTATTGGGCAGCGATTGGGCAAGCAGCAAGGTCAGATTCTACGTACATTGCTCGAAGAAACGGGGTTGCGACGGGCTTGTGTTGCTGGTGGTGACACCTCAGGACACGCTGTCCTCCAACTTGGCATTTATGCTTTGGAGATAGCAATCCCGATTTTTCCTGGTGCGCCACTTTGTCGAGCGAGCTCTCACCAGCCAAATATTGATGGGTTGGAAATTTCTTTAAAAGGTGGTCAGCATGGCCAACCAAATTATTTTGATCAGATTAAACAGGGCAAAATTTAGTAGAGATTCTTTATTTGCCAAATATCAAACGAATAGGAGTGAGTTATGAATATTACATTGATGGGCGCAGGTGGGAAAATGGGTTGTCGTATCGCTGACAATTTCATGCCATTGTCTCAATACACCGTTTCTTATGTTGAAGTCAGCGAGATTGGCAAAGCCCGCCTTGCTGAACGTGGTTTAACAACTACACCACAAGCAGAAGCCATCGCTAATTGCGATGCTGTTATTTTGGCGCTACCTGACAAAATCATTGGCGTCATCTGCCAACAAATCATCCCTGACCTGCCGCCCGGCACACTTGTCATTGGTCTTGACCCCGCAGCTGGTTATGCGGGCGTGCTTCCTATACGCGATGATTTATCTTATTTTGTTGCTCATCCTTGCCACCCTCCGGTCTTTGATGACGAAGTGACACCTGAAGCACAAACTGACTACTTTGGTGGGGAATATGCCAAGCAAGATATTGTCTGTACGTTGCTTCAAGGAACTGAGGAAGATTATGAGAATGGTGTAGCGATTGCTAGTGCGATGTATGCACCTGTGATGACAGCATTCCGGGTTTCGCTAGAGCAAATGGCAATTCTTGAACCGGCATTGGTTGAGACGACCGTGTTGACTTGTTTGCTTGAAATGCGCAAAGCCCTCGATAGAACGGTCGGAATGGGTGTCCCTGCCCCAGCGGCAAAGGCGTTTATGATGGGGCATTTACGTGTTCTGCTGGCAGTTGTATTTGATTATGCTGATTTCAAGGTGTCTGATGGTGCAAAGTTAGCGGCTGAACTCGCGGCACCGATCATTTTTCAGCCTGGTTGGATTGATAAAATTCTGAATTTTGAGGCAATCCAATCTTCCGTGGCTCAAATTGTTGGAGAAAACGGGTGACCAAGACCACTGAAAATTCCTAAATGAGTGATTTTACAGTAAACTTTGCAAACACGTTGAACCGCTTCAATGATGAGGCGTAATTTTGACAACTCAGAAGGAACAGTATGGTATTAACAAAGCATATTACAAGTGATGGCGAACGCTGGGCATTGAATGGATGCTATTTGTCCAGTGAGATACGATTGGATGAGCTGCTTAAACTGAAGCAGACGGAACTGTTGGCACAGTTAGCGCAAGCTGACATGGGCGATTCGGCCGAATCGCCGCTCTTACCCCCTATTGAAGCAATGCAAGAAGTATGGGCTTGTGGTGTTACCTATTTGCGCAGCCGTGAAGCGCGTGAGTTGGAGTCGGATACCAAAGATGTATATGAAAAGGTCTACAAGGCAGAACGCCCTGAACTTTTCTTTAAGGCCAATGGATGGCGTGTGGTTGGCCACAATATGCCAGTGAGAATTCGGCGAGACAGCGGTTGGAATGTCCCTGAACCGGAGCTTACTCTGGTGATCAACAGTCATCGAGAAATTGTCGGTTTTTGTGTTGGAAATGATATGTCCTCGCGTGATATTGAGGGAGCTAATCCATTATATTTGCCCCAAGCAAAAATGTATGATGGCGCTTGTGCCATTGGGCCTGGCATAGAAATTGTCCGTGCCGACGATCTGCGGGATATCAATATCGATCTAGATGTCTTGCGAGAGGGAAAGAATGTCTATCATGGTGAAACACGAAGCTCACAGATGAAGCGCTCACTAGAAGAACTTGTTGAGTTTCTAACGAGAGAAATGGATTTCCCTTATGGTGCTTTTCTGATGACTGGCACGGGCATTGTTCCCGATGATTCATTTACGCTTCAGGTTGACGACCTGGTTCGTATCTGCATCGGATCACTCACATTGGAAAATGTAGTCAATAGTTAAACACAGAATAGGAAAAGTGTATGTCTTTACAACTTGTACTCATTGCCGGAGAATGGCGTCAAAGTCAGGAACCGGTTGGCTCATTAACGGCCGTTAATCCCGCAACCAAATCCCCTCTACCAGAACAATACCCAGTCTCTGGCCCCCAAGATATTCAACAAGCTCTGCAAGCTGCCCAACAAGCTGCTGCCGAACTACATTCCTTTGGCCCTGACGATATCGCCCGTTTCCTGGAACTGTTTGCCAACAATATCGAAGCACGCGCTGATGCCCTGGTTGAAATGGCGAATCTTGAAACAGCTTTGCCCGTCGAGCCGCGTCTGCGCTCAGGTGAATTACCACGTACCACCAATCAACTGCGGCAGGCAGCCACCGCTGCCCGAGAGCGCTCGTGGTGTCAGGCCACCATTGACACAAACAGCGATATCCGTGCCAAATTTGGGCCGCTGGGCGGGCCAATCGTCGTGTTTGGCCCAAACAATTTCCCATTTGCTTTTAACTCAGTGGCAGGAGGTGATTTTGCCGCCGCTATTGCTGCTGGCAATCCAGTGATTGCCAAGGCCAACCCCGGTCATCCCGGCACCACAAGAATCTTAGCCGAAGCTGCCTTTGACGCCGTGCAACAAAGCGGCCTGCCAGCCGGCATGGTGCAGCTCATTTACCACATGCCACCGGAGGTAGGGTTAGCGCTGGTATCGGACTCACGGATTGGGGCGACTGCTTTTACTGGCAGCAGAAACGCTGGACTGAAATTGAAAGAAGCGGCCGACAAAGCAGGTAAGCCCATCTATCTGGAGATGTCTAGCGTTAATCCGATTTACGTTTTGCCTGGTGCGATTGACGAACGGTCCACGGAAATTGCCGAGGAACTTTATAATTCCTGTGCAATGGGAGCTGGTCAATTTTGTACCAATCCCGGTCTGACCATTGTGCAGAAAAATGAACAAAGCGACCTGTTTATCGAGCAGGTCAAATCCCTGTTTGCGCAAAATTCACCCGGTACGCTGCTGGGCGCGGCCGGCCCCAAAGGTATCGCCCAGTCTATCGCTACTTTACAAGCATATGGTGCAGAAATGCTTACGGGTGGCCAAGAAGTAGAAGGCAGTGGATTTGTTTTTGCCAATACCTTGCTGCTGGTTTCCGGCGACCGGTTCTTGCAGAATCCGGAAGCAATGCAGACGGAAGCCTTTGGCACCGTTAGTCTGATTGTTGCCGCCAATGATACAAGCCAAATGGTCGAGATTACGGCCAAGTTGGAAGGTAATTTGACGGGTTGTATCTACAGCCACAGCGAAGGTGCTGACGACGCCATTTATGATCAGATTGAGCCGGTTTTGCGCCAGAAAGTGGGGCGCTTGCTCAACGACAAGATGCCCACTGGCGTCGCTGTTGTGCCCTCAATGAATCATGGGGGGCCGTACCCGTCCACTGGGCATCCTGGCTTTACGGCCGTAGGCATTCCGGCCTCGATGTTGCGTTTTGTGGCCCTGCATAGTTACGATAATGTCCGGCAACACCGCTTGCCAGTAGAGCTGCAAGATAAAAATCCTACGGGTCAAATGTGGCGATTGATTAATGGGGAATGGACACAGAATGATATTTAAGGGTGAAATGGACGCTATTTGCCTTTGTTGGAGTGACTCAAAATAATGCCTCAATCAAATCTGCCGACGCTTGAAGCTATTCTAGGCACGAATGTACATATTGGAGAAACACGGCTGCAAGGGGAAGGGCCATCCGGCAGTCTGCCGATTAGTGAAGAGATGCTGCTCAACGAGCCGAGCGGCAATCTGTTTGGCATGACCCAGAACGCGGGTATGGGCTGGCGCCCTGAGGATGTAGGACGGCCGCAATATTTAATCATCAGTACGCAGGGTGGATTGCGTGACGCAGATGGCTCCCCGTTGGCACTTGGCTATCATACAGGGCATTGGGAGATTGGACTGCTCGTCCAGCAAGCTGCTCAAACGCTGCGGAAAGCAGGCATGATTCCCTTTTCGGCAACGGTTAGCGATCCTTGTGACGGCCGTACCCAAGGGACATCTGGGATGTTCGACAGCCTGCCTTATCGTAACGATGCCGCAATCACCATGCGTCGTTTGATTCGTTCTTTACCGACACGCGATGGCGTGATGGGGGTTGCCACGTGCGACAAGGGTTTACCCGCCATGATGGTGGCCTTGGCCGGGTTACCAGATTTACCAGGCATCATTGTGCCCGGTGGCGTAACATTGCCAGCCGAGGCGGCGGAAGATGCTGGGCATGTGCAAACCATTGGCGCTCGTTTTGCCCATGAACTAATTTCACTGGACTATGCCGCCGAAATGGGCTGCCGTGCTTGTGGCTCTGCTGGCGGTGGCTGTCAGTTTTTGGGAACAGCCGCGACATCACAAGTGGTGGCTGAAGCATTTGGCTTGAGTTTGCCCCATAGCGCCCTGGCGCCATCCGGCGAGCCAGTCTGGCTGGATATGGCCCACCGCTCTGCGCTGGCGTTGACTCAAATGGCTGCAAAAAAAATCAATATCAGCCAGATTCTGACACAAAAGGCATTGGAAAATGCGATGTTGGTTCATGCTGCATTTGGCGGATCGACCAATTTGTTGCTTCATATTCCGGCCATCGCCCACGCTGGCCATTTGCCTATCCCAACGATTGCAGATTGGAACCGGATCAATAAACAAACTCCCCGTCTAGTGGATGCATTGCCAAATGGTCCGCGCAATCATCCCACGGTTCAGGTGTTTATGGCTGGCGGCGTTCCCGAAACCATGCTGCATTTGCGCCGCATGGGGTTACTGCACACAGATGTACTGACTGTCAGTGGCACAACCTTGGGAGAACTGTTGGATTGGTGGGAAGGCAGTTCCCGTCGTCAAGCAGCGAGAGCGCGTTTGGCTGCTGCTGGTCAAATTGATCCGGATCACATAATTATGGATGCGGACAGTGCGCGGCGAGCCGGTTTATCCAGCACGGTCGTCTTTCCAACCGGCAATATTGCCCCTGATGGGGCTGTTATCAAAGCAACGTCGATTGATGCCTCTGTTGTCGATGACGACAATGTATACCGCCATCGCGGCCCAGCTCGGGTGTTTACGAGCGAAAAAGCGGCGATTGCGGCTGTGAAGGGCTTGGCCGATCACCCCATTAAACCGGGTGATGTCTTGGTGTTGATTGGGGTTGGCCCTATGGGCACCGGCATGGAAGAGACGTACCAGATAACGGCCGCCTTGAAATATATTCCTTGGGGAAAGACGGTATCGATTATCACAGACGGCCGTTTTTCAGGCGTTTCAACTGGGGCTTGTATTGGTCATATTGGGCCTGAAGCGCTTGCCGGAGGGCCTATTGGGCAAATTCGTGATGGTGACCAGATAGAGATTGTCATTGATCGCAACCGATTGGCGGGCACAATTAATGTTGTGGAAACGGTTGATGGAAAGCCATTAACGGCCCGAACGCGTCATCCTGAAATTGCCCCACATCCTAATTTGCCAGATGACACGCGCTTGTGGGCTGCCCTACAGCAGGCCAGCGGCGGCACGTGGAGTGGCGCAATTTATGATGTCGATCGCATTATCGACGTGCTGGCACGCGGGATGCAGGCAGAAAGTTCATCAGAAATGATATGAAATCAAATACACAAGATCCACAACAGGTTCCGCATTATGGCGTTTTCGAGATTTTGATTGAGGCAAAGCCCGACCTTGACCTTCCACCAACTAGAAGGTATATCATTGCATATGTGAGGTAAACACTATGCAAATGAAAACATTCGCTCAACAAGCGAATTTGTCCCCTAAAACGATTCGTTACTACGAAGAAATCGGCTTGTTGCCGCCACCGCAGCGGCTTGCGAATGGCTACCGTGATTACAATGAAGCTGACATTGTCCGCGCCAGACTCGTGGCTGGCGCCCGTCGGCTAGATTTTTCACTGGATGCTATTCAAGAAATCCTTGACCTTCGTGATCGCCGCGAAGCCCCCTGTCGTGTCGTTCTGGATTTGTTAGCGGAAAAAGCGGACGAAATCAGCCAGCGTATCGTTGAATTGCAACGCATGGAAACAGAATTGCGTGAGCTGCGTCAGCTAGGCGAGTCTTTTCCCACCGATGATGTAGACGGCAAAAACTGTGTCTGTCATCTAGTCAGTGAACAGTCAAAAAATAATTGAAATAGATATTCCCGCTTGACATTCCAGCGACTGGAAGGTGTATCCTCTAACAGACTTGCTAAAACAAGAATGCAAGATCACACTATTGAGAGGACACACTTATGGATGAACGGATTGTTACCAGCACCAATTTAACCTGCCCTGAATGCAGCTTTGTCGTTGAATTAGATATTCCGTTGGATTATTGACTGGTGTTTCATACGTGTACCCGTTGTGGTACCAGACTACGGCCGTTACCCGGCGACTGCTGTGTCTTCTGTTCTTATGGGGATCATCACTGTGTTAGCAAACAACTTGAGGCGAATCCACCAGTAGATTTCAAGGATTGATCCCCAGATACCAGCTATCCTTCATCTCCGTTAGCGTCTGCATCGATATAAGAATCATCGGCAAAAGCGTTGCGCGTGGCTAACATCAAAACTGTTATAAGCACAAATGCAGTGAATGCTAGGACGGGGATGGTGATAAACCCTAAATAGTTGACATAACTTAAACTGCAAGGAATACCAACTGTACAAGTCCCTGGTGTGCTAAACAATCCCTTTTGAATGAGCACATGGTAGCCAGATACACCCATGCCGATTATCGAAAAAGGGAGCACATAATAAGGTAGGAGTTCGTCTTGCTCGATGACGCCCACCAAAGTAATCAGGGTGAGCGGATACATGAGAATGCGTTGATACCAGCACAAGGTGCAGGGTATGAACCCGGCGATTTCACTGAAATACAAACTGCCAAATGTGGCTGTAGCAGCCACAACCAGGGCGAGAAGGCCACCATATTTCTGGAAAAATGGGGCGATATTGGTCTTATTTGTCATTCTATCGGCCTATTTTGACAATTCAGCCTCGATGAGGGCTTGAATTTGGTTAAAGGGGAGCGCCCCTTCAATCTTTTCACCATTAATAAATAACGTTGGCGTGGATTGTACTTCGCGTTGGCGCGCTGCTTCTGTCTCGTTCTGCACATCACTGCGATAACGGCGCGAACCTAAACAATTGTCGAATGCGGTTTCGTCTAATTCCAAAGCACCAGCCAAAAAACGAAAGACTTCATTGTTGAAAGCACCCTGGTTTTCGCCACGTTGATTCGCAAATATCAAATCGTGGTAAGGCCAGAATTGACCTTGTTCATTAGCGCATTCGGCGGCTTCAGCAGCCAGGATTGATTCTGAACCAAGAAAAGTAAAATGGTTGTATTCAAACCGGATTAGACCGGAATCTGCATAGGTTTCGTGTAACTGCCGACCCGTGCCAGTGGCAAATTGCCTACAAAACGGACATTGAAAATCGCTAAATTCTTCAAAAACGACAGGTGCATCAAGCGGACCCCACGCTTTGCCGTCCGCATTGGCCGGGGCTTGCAGATTGTCTAGCACAATAACCTCTTCTAACGATGGTGCGGTAAGCTGCCGGATTACAGCAAAAGATCCAATAATCACTGCTGCGCCAACAGCAGCGATGATATAGTAAAGACGACGCTGCCGCTGCTGACGACTGCGCATTTTTTCCCGCTGAGCGCGGGTTGAAATGTTCGATTTATTCTTTGCCATCTAAATTCTCCTTATTGTATATTTTATCAAATTAAGATTATATGTACCCACTAATTAGGGTAATGCATACTCCGAACTTCTGCCACGAATTGCACAAATCACTAAATGGGTGTTTTATTATTCGCTGCCCAAAATTGAATTGAGTGCCCATTGTGCGGGATAGAAGTTTTCATTCAGTTGCAAAGCCTGTTTATAAGCGTCAACTGCGCCTACACCATCCCCTAAAAAAGCAAGGGCGTGGCCTTTATAGAGGTAGGTTTCTTCCACGTTGCGACCGCCTTGTGTGGTCAAAATGGCATCAGCCAGATCAATCATCTCCTGGTAACGGCCGACTTTCATATAAGCGATATATGGCCGATATTGATACCAAAGCACACGCGGCGGTAGCCCTAAAATAAATGCCTGGTCAAAAGCGGCGGCGCCATTTTCATAAAACGCGGCCTCCCCGCTTAGTTCACCTAAACGGGTCAGGCTCGTGCCCAGATTGAACCAGGCAAAGGCATTTTCTGGATACTCTTCAATGGCTGCTTGTGCTTTTTGGGCGGCCTGCTGCTGGCAAAGCCGCTCCTGGCCTGCTGCTGCTGG
>CAYGMR010000213.1:0-4363 GCA_964350725.1 uncultured Ardenticatenaceae bacterium
CATTGCCGCGCAGAACAACAAAAATCCCAAAAACAAGCGCTGTAAAGCCAACCAAAGCGTGTACTTTTGTTGTTAGCAGCGCGATTTCCGGCAACCCACCTGGATTTTCGGCCGGTGCCACAAAATCACGAAAAGGCAAGACCATCAACCACAAAACCAAAATGGCATTAACCGTCGCGCCCAGGGTTTGTAAAACACGATGAACGCCGTACTTTTGTTTAACTGCCGCTACAACGCCCGCAGTTAACAAAACGGCCACCAGCAAACTGACTACCAATGTCATATCGGCAGCCCAATTTGCGCTCGTACCCAAAAAACCTGGCTGGTGCAATAATTCGTTCATACTATCCTTAATGCGCCAAAATCTTGCTCAAAAATAATTTTGTGCGGTCATGGCTGGGTGTAGAAAAGATCACCTGTGGCGAGCCAACTTCAATGACTTGACCTTCATCCATAAAGACAACCCGATCGGCCGCTGCACGTCCAAATCCCATCTCATGCGTCACCACCACCATCGTCATGCCTTCCTTGGCCAGGTCCAGCATCACATCCAACACTTCTTTAATCATTTCAGGATCAAGTGCGCTGGTCGGCTCATCAAACAACATGATTTTAGGATTCATTGCCAATGAACGCGCAATCGCCACACGCTGCTGCTGCCCACCCGACAATTGACGCGGGTACGCGTCTGCCTTTTCAGGAATACCCACACGTGTCAGCTGCTGCATGGCGATCTCGCGGGCCTCTTCTTTACTGCGTTTACGCACTAATTTTTGGGCAATCGTCACATTTTCCAGCACCGATAAATGCCCAAACAAATTGAACTGCTGAAACACCATACCAACCTCAGCACGCACAGCATTTATATTTGTTTGTTTATCTTCCAGATGCACGCCATCAATATAAACCGCGCCGCTGGTGGGCACTTCCAAATGGTTGATACAGCGTAACACCGTGCTTTTGCCGGAGCCGCTGGGCCCAACAATAATGACCACTTCACCCTGTTTCACACGCAAATCAACCCCTTTAACCGCTTCGATATTGCCAAAGTATTTGTGTAAATTTTCGATTACAATCATATCATTCGTGCTCATGTTAACGGCCGTCCTTTCCCAAGCGTTTTTCATACCAACGCAGCAGCAAACTCAATGAAAGCGTCATCGTGAGGTACAAAAATGTCAAAACCAAATAAGTCTCCCGGAAACGGAACGTGCTGCCCGCATAAAGCCGTGCGTGTTGCGTAATATCACGCACAGCCAAGACCGAAACCAATGAAGAATCTTTAAGCATAGCAATGAAATCATTACCCAAAGCCGGCGATATGTTGCGCACCGCCTGTGGCAAAATGATATGTCGCATTGCTTGCCCGTAGGTCATGCCTACCGAGCGTGCCGCCTCCATTTGTCCTTTCGGAATCGACTCAATGCCAGCGCGAAAAACTTCGGCCAAAAATGCTCCATAAAGAATAGCCAATGCGATAATCGCACGCGTATGTTGAGACATGAATTTGTTATCGATTTCGATGAAATTATCAAGCGCATCCACCCAGATTGGCACAATAACAAAAGCCACAGTAAAGATCAACACCAGTGTAGGCACACCACGAATGAATTCGACATACGTAATCGCCAGGTTACGAATCACCACATTATGGCTGATGCGCCCTAGGCCAGCTAACAAACCAAAGATTAAAGCAAAGCCAAACGCAACCAATGTCGTATAAAGGGTTACTCTGATTCCAGGGACAATAAAAACAAATGCATCATGGTAATCTTCATTCACATAGATAAGTAAACCCATTAAGACGAGAAAGCCGATAATGATTACCAACCACCAGGGAAAATCTTCCCAATTGCTAGATATGGCAGGTTTGCCGCCGCCTTCCTCACGTTGAATTGCTGACATAAAATCTCCTACATAATATGAAATTGCGTTGATGATACCTGGAAACAGCATGAAAACAAAAAAAAGCCGACCAAATTCTGGTCGGCTTTTTTACTGAGGTTTACTGATTTGTCCAATCTTGAAGATTAGACAAATCTCCCCAGGTGAAAAACAAACAAACTCTTATTGTTCAGGGCAGAATTCAGCGAAATCGCCTACGCAGATCTCTTCCCAGGTGCGGAAACCGTCAGCGATGACGGTGTCTGCAATATTGTCAACCGTCACAGCCAGCGGAACCAGTTTGATGAATGGAACATCGTTGGTGCCATTGTTGAGTGTATCATCGGTTAAGGCTGTAACATCTTCGCCTTTCAACAAAGCAATTGCAGCGGCGGCAGCAGCCTCAGCTTCCAACTTAATCGGTTTATAGACGGTCATGGTTTGATCGCCAGCCAGAATATTCTGGATACCGCTCACAGTCGCATCTTGACCACTAACAGGCACTGGACCTAAACCTTGGCCTTTCAATGCCGCGATGACTGAACCTGCGAGACCATCATTGGCTGCGAAGACAGCATCCACTTCACCACCAGCAGCGGTCAAAATCTGCTCGAAGATAACCAGTGCTTGCTGGTTGTCCCAATCCGGTACGGCTTGGTCGTCGACCAAGGTCCAATCACCAGCGTCGTAACGTGGTTCGGCAACGCCGAAGTAACCTTCACGGAACAGGGTGGCGTTGTTGTCGGTTGGGGAGCCATTCAACTGCACAACCTGTGGATTATCAAGTCCTAAGCCGTCGATGACTGGCTCTAGGGTTTCGCCCATCAAGCGGCCAACAGAGACATTGTCAAAGCTGACGTAAACATCAGCACCCGGACCTTCGATGGTCAGACGGTCATAGTCGATGACTTTGACACCGGCTTCACGCGCTTGCGCGATGATGGCGGCACCACTGCCGCTGTCGAGGTTAACCAACAAGAGCACTTTCGCGCCATTGGTGATGGCTTGTTCTGCTTGTGTTTGTTGGGTGCGGGCGTCCCCTTCGGCGTTCACGATGGTGTATTCGACGCCAGCAGCATCAAAGGCTTCTTCGAAGAAGCGGCGGTCGTCGGCTTCCCAACGAGCGGATGAGGCGCTGTCAGGCAGTAAGACGGCGATGCTGCCTTCTACCATAGCTTCGTCCTCTTCTGCAGCTTCCTCTTCTTCTGGGAATAAATCATCGTAGGTAACAGTAAACTGATCAGAGAAGAATTTAGCGGCGAGCGCATCCAAAGTACCATCAGCTTGTAGTTCAGCTAAGGCGGCATTGAATGGTTCTACTAAGTCACTACCTGGCGGGAAAATGAACCCAAGTTGATCACTGGAAAGCGAATCGCCTACCAATTGGAGTTCATCGGCATTTACACCAAGATAACCTTGTCCGGCCGTTTCATCAATAATCACAGCATCAATATCACCCGCGATGAGGGCTTGCACGGCAAAGGGGAATTGTTCAAATGCTTCGATGCGGTCAGCTGGCAAAATGGTGGTTGCAGTTTCGTAATTTGTGGTACCAATTTGTGTACCAAGTACGAGTTCTTCATTCTCAACAAAGGATTCGACGCTGTCAAAACGGTCTTCATCCAAACGGGCGAGGATGCGTTGGTCGATGTTGATGTAACCGTCAGAAAAGTCGACAATTTGGGCACGCTCTTCATTAATGGTGATGCCGTCAGCGGCCATGTCATATTGGCCATCGGCGACGGCTTGAATCATACCTTCCCAGGATGCTTCAACATAAACCGGCGTACAGTTGATCAATGCACACATCGCATCAATCGCTTCATAATCCCAACCCGCCGGTTCACCGGTAGATGGGGAAATGTAGTTGAAGGGCAGATAGGCATTTTCAACGGCGATGGTTACTTCACGACCACCCAAATCGGGCAAGCCGCTAGCATCTTCTTCCATGGCTTCTTCTTCCGTGGCATCTTCTTCCGCGGGTGCTTCGGCGGTAGGTTCTTCAGTTTCTGGTTGCTCTGCGGGTGCACTTTCACCACCCCCACAAGCTGCCAAGAGAAGGACTAATACCATGACTATCGAAAGTAAAAACAGATAACTCTTCTTCATATCATTTCTCCTTGTGAAAAAATTGACCTGACTTTGGCGTTTATTTATGCAAGCATCTTATGCACAATTTGTGCATAAGGCTCCTACTAATGTCAGTCAGGCCTAAACTAAATAATTGTTAAACAGGAGTAATTATGGCATGGGATTGAAAAAGTGCCAAAAAGGGAGGGTTTATATTTACAAAGTTTCTAAGGGTGGTAGTGCATCATGCCCCAAAAGACGTTGTACCTGGCGCGATATTTTATTGACTGTGCTCTCTTTGAAGTTATCAGACATGAGTTGAGCCATTTCTGCCAGACTATCAAAATCTCCATACATTTCTTGTAAAGGCTCGCGCATCAAGGACATCCATACAAACAAATCTGCCTCT
>CAYGMR010000213.1:4373-9258 GCA_964350725.1 uncultured Ardenticatenaceae bacterium
TGTTAATAAGGAGGATTCGTGAATGATTTGGATTGTGGGCAGGTAGATCATCTCGTACCAGGCATCGACAGCTTCTGGGTAAGGAAGTTCTTCACCATCAATGTCAGCCAGTTTGCCGCGCAAGTCATTGATTTGGGCCAATAGTTCTGAATAACGGCCGGGTGTGGTGAAGCGTATATCATGATCAGGATAGTGTTGGTCTAATTGGGTACGTTCTAAAAAGTTATACTCGCCCAGACGAATGAGAATGTCATCAAGTGATTCTTCAGGATCGATAATAACATCATCTGAATATTCCCATACATGCGCCTCAATGGTGGGCATATTCAGTTGTTGGGCAGCAGATACACGATGATTGCCGTCTTTAACGAAGTAGGCATTGCCAACTTTATATAGTTCAATTGGCAGCCAGCCTTCATCCATCCCTAACGATGATACATTTACCCAGCGTTCTTGCATACTGCTATTAAGTGGCAAAAAATGACGACTTAGGTCTTTATAACGGCCAACACTACCCACGATCTGCACCAAAGGTACTTCCATGATACCTTTATAACGCGGACTTTGTTGACGTAGTTCTTTGCGAATTTCCTCGAAAGGCAGCAAATCAGTATTGCGACCAGTCAGCCGTGCGGTTATTTCCTCACGCTGGGCCTTTTTGTGTGCTTGATTAAATTGTTGGCGTGCTTCCAACCTGTATTGTGTTCTTTCGTAACTCATAATGGTTTGCAGTTTAAGCTTGTTACGGCTTAATTTCTACGGGCAAGATAGCTGAATTGTGTAAACGGCCGTTGTGGACACTGTCTAGTATACAACAACGAATTATGAAAGGAACGAATTTTCATATTTGTTAGAGTTGCGATTATGGTCAAATAGTGGATGATCTTTACTCAAAAAAACCGCAGAGATTAAGGTGATGGCATCAATTTAGTTTAATGAAGGTAGCAAAGTCGTGAAATCCCCTCAATCCCTGACATTTTAAGATAACTTGGTGAAATTATGCAAACAATTTTGAATTTTCAGCCTGAGATTAAACAGGCATTAGCAGCAGGCGCGCCTGTTGTCGCGTTGGAGAGTACGGTGATCACGCATGGTCTGCCTTATCCGCAAAATGTGGAAACGGCCGTTCTCATGGAAAAATCAGTAACAGCAGGCGGTGCCTTACCTGCCACCATCGCCCTCATCCAGGGAAAAATCTATGTGGGTTTAACCACTGTGCAGATGGATTATCTCGGCCAGCAAGCAGGGCAAGACAGTGTGCGCAAATGCAGCCGCCGTGATTTGCCGCTGGCGATGGCACGCGGCGAAGACGGTTCCACCACTGTCGCGGGCACGATGATTCTGGCACAAGTGGCTGGTATCCCCATCTTTGCGACGGGCGGTATTGGCGGCGTACATCGCGGCCATCCGTTCGACATTAGTGCTGATTTGACTGAATTAGGACGCACGCCGATGGTTGTGGTCTGCAGCGGTGCCAAATCTATCCTGGACTTACCGGCCACACGCGAAGTGTTGGAAACGCAGGGTGTGACGATTGTAGGCTATGGCACGGATGAGCTGCCCGCTTTTTATGCACGCAGCAGTGGTTTGTCAGTTGATATTCGTTTGGATACAGCAGAGGATATTGCTAATGTGATACGCGCACGCCAAACGCTCAACTTAAAAAGCGGCATGTTGGTGACTGTGCCCGTTCCAGAAGCTGAGGCGATGGATGCGGCTGAGGCGGAAGCGGCGATCTTACAAGCGACGCGCGAAGCTGATGAACAAGGGATTCATGGGCCGGCTTCGACCCCCTGGTTATTGAGCAGGATGGTTGGGTTGACAAACGGCCGTTCTATGCGCGCGAACGTCGCCTTGTTAAAAAATAATGGCCTGGTTGCCGGGCAAATAGCGGCTGCACTGGCTGACTAATACTATGTAGCCGGATATCGAATACCAACGATAAATATGAAATCACAATAATGATCCACTGATAAAAAAGCAACTCTGCCATAAAAGGCACATTATCGCTAAGCAATCAGGAATAAATGACCACAACGGCCGTTTCTCCTTTATACTTAACCCATGCAAACAAACCGACAACATCTCCCCCTTCGTCATCTGCCGCCAACGGCCGTTCCTTTCGGCTCAACAGAATTAAACGCAGGCCTGGACGCTGGCCCGGCCAACTTGCACACGTTTCGGACCAAGTTAGCTCGCTATTTCAATGTACCAGCCGCCTTTTTAGCCGCATCGGGGCGCACGGCCTTCTTTCTGCTTCTCAGTGGGCTGTCGGGGGAAAGCCCCGCCCGCACCGAGGTCGTGCTGCCGGCGTATACCTGCCCCGCATTGGTGAAAGTAATTTCGGATGTGGGGCTGATGCCAGTTTTTGTCGATATAGAACCCAAAACATTTGGTTATAAGATGGAAACGTTGGCAACGGCCGTTTCACCCCAGACACTCGCCATCATCGTCGTCCATCCTTTTGGTATCCCGCAGCCGGTCACGCCGGTCAACACCTTGGCCCATGAACAGGGTGCCGTGGTCATTGAAGACGCGGCCCAGGCGCTGGGTGCAAGATGGGACGGGCAGCCGGTCGGGATCGAAGGGGATTTCGGATTGTACAGTCTAGGGCCAGGAAAACCACTGTCCACTGGGGGCGGGGGCATCGTAGTCAGCAGCAAATCTGAAAACCAGGCACGTCTATCTCGGTGGTGGGCGGAATTGCCCCAACCGGGACGCATGACTTCTGCTCTGGCCTTGCTGCGCCAGGTGGCTTTCCAACTGGCTTTTCATCCAACAGGTTGGTGGGTAGCCACGCGAGTGGGTGTGCAAAAAATAAGCGAGGGAGAAGCCAGTTGGGGATACCGGGTGCGTGGGCTGACGGCTTTACAAGCGGGCATTGGCACGGCGCAGCTGTCGGATTTGACCACGATCAACAACCGCCGTCGCGAGAATGCAGCGGCTATCCTGGCCGGATTGGTAACCGGCAAGCACCTGCGCAAAGTGCGTGTGGCAGCAGCGGCCGACCCCATTTATCTACGTTTACCCATCTTGACTGGCAGCCTGGAAGGGCGCGAACAACTCTACAAGCGGCTGTGGCGTGAAGGCATTGGCGTCGGGCGAATGTATACACGGCCGTTGCCCGCCATCTTCCCGGATTATGCGCAGAAACGCTTTCCAGGCGCGGAAACTATCGCCGAGCGTCTGCTCACCCTGCCGACGCATCATTATGTCGCAGCTGAGGACATCAAACTTATGTGTCGGATTTGCAGCAGCAGGCTTTACAACAGTTGAAATTTTTTTGACGTTCCCCCCAAAGCATCCACATAGCGGGAAATCAAAAAGTGTGAATGCGCACCACGGCCGTTCCATTTTTGCCGCTAGCAGTGAGGGGTATCGTCCTGGTTGCCGAGCTGGATGGTTGGGTTGACAAACGGCCGTTCTATGCGTGCCAATGTTGCCTTATTAAAAAATAATGGCCTAGTTGCAGGGCAAATAGCGGCTGTACTGGCATCTTGACCGCTAATTGGGCACAAAGTACTCGTTGAACTCGGTGTTGAGAAACGTCCCAATGCGGTCAACTGGTTCTTCAATATAAAGAATGCCGAAAGCCAACTGATTCTGATAGTCAAATGGGACTTCTAGCAGAATCTTTGAAAACAGGGTTCGGAATCTGGCCCAATCTGGTTGCTGTACGGCCGTATCGACCTGGGTTCCATTGTACGCGATGAAAAAACCAAAAGCGGTGTCCGGTCTGCCTTGCCATATCTCACGCCAATCTGGTCGCGTCTCTGTGACGAAACAGTCGTATGCATTGACACCAACTGCATAATATGAGAGGTTGGCAAGACCCATACCGCCAAACCGCAAAGAATTGAATTCGATCGGAATAAGCCGCTCTTGCATCATCCTGAACTCACAATGTATAGGGAGGCGTCTAACGTTTAGCTGCTGGTTCAACGCTTCGAAAAAGCGCATGGCTGGGTCAAAAAGTCGTTCAAAGACTGCTTGGCTGGAATAATACAGCATGTGCAAGTAGGCTGGATTGTTTGGAATTGGATGGTGGTAAATATTTGTGATGACGGGTTGACCCTCACTGTCATAAAACATATCGACAGCATATTCTTCACCCTCAATGTAATCCTCGACAATCAACTGATCGATTGAGAGCACGCTGTCTGAGAAAATCGCCGCGTTTCTTTGCAATTCACTGTAGATATCTTCCCCTAAGGCTATCAAGTCTGCGTCACCATCAATCAGTCGGACGCCACTGCCGAAGCAGCCCTTTACCGGCTTGATCACATATTTACGCTGCGGATCGAGGTTGAGCGTATACAGATCACGGCTCGCGATCTGCTCGAAATGGAGCTCAGGATACATTCCCCGCAACAGCTCGCGGAAAGCATGCTTGTCCTTAAAAATAGTGATCGCATTGCGGCGATCCTCATCATCAAGACGCTGAAGCACCGCATCCATCACGGCTTCTGAGGTGATACATACCTTGTCATTGGTGCCAAATCGCGGATTTATTTGCGCAAGCTCTTGCTTGGTCAGCAGTGACATTCCATGCGTCGCTGGCGTGGTTTCAATTGCGCCAGCTTCAGCATCAGGATCGCTGATAAGCCAAGTTAAATTTTCTTTTGGCATATACATCTATTATTGCACCTCCCTTTAGTACTGAGTCGGATGGTGGTGTTGACAAACGGCCGTTCTGTGCGTAACCAGTTTACCTTTATCAAAACCCGCGCAGGTAACATTCTTTTATTAATTCATCTGCCTTTCGGCCACGGCTAAAATTCGCTGCTACATTCGGCGTTCGTTCCTCCATCAAAACTTGGTGAACCCCTAAACGCTTGATGCGCTTTTTTAAGATTGCACCACGCTTATTTTCCTCAGCAACCAT
>CAYGMR010000214.1:0-5102 GCA_964350725.1 uncultured Ardenticatenaceae bacterium
CTGCCACATGACTTACCACACCTTCTCTACACTTTTACCACACTTTCGGGTGGTGACTTTCCACTCTCAAAATCTTACTATAAGGGTATAAGTTAGGTAAACCACAAAAAGAATTTTGATAAAAAACAATCAAGTTCTTGTAGTTTCCTAAGGGAAAACGGGAGATTTATTGTGGTTCTATTTCAAAAGACTTTCCCGTTTTCACCTAACCAATTGAGCGAATGACAGATACCTAGGAAATCACGTGAATGTTATTCACCACTCAACGAAACAATCCATACACTATACTCGATCTATTAGAAATTAGAAGGACTATTGCGATTACGTGCCTTACTAGCAAATCGTGGTTGCTGTGCAAATAATGACGAGACGCCACATTAGTCTGCCATGTATCGGGAATCCATGTAAAGTTGGTGTAAATTATTAGTCAGCTGTTTCTGGCACAACGGCCGTTGCCCTCAACGGATCATTACGATTTAACCACATCCAGGGGAGGATTGGCCACAAAGTGCCCAGAGCTAAGATAAAAGTGAATTGGCGGGGGGTGGTTCCCGTGTTATCCAAAATGAAACCCGTAAACCAGACCGAGAGCGCCATTGCCAAGGTGAACAGAGCAAAATCAAACGCAAAGACGCGCCCCAAAAATTGATTGGGTACTCGTAACTGCAAAACGACCGTGCTGTATGTCCAATTGATCGAGCCGCCCATATAGCGCAGCATAATTGCCAACATGGCTAAAGGCAAAATTGGCGCTAAGCCGAACAGGAGCCATCCGACCGCCACCACGACAAAGCCGATGCTGATGCCATTTTGCAATTTGCGGATGGTGCCATCTGTGAACAGGTTAGCGATAATCGGACCAATCACCGCGCCCACACCGGCGGCGCCATAAAGCAGACCCAAAGTGATGGCGCCATCTTTCCCAAAGCGGAACACTTGTGCGGCATACACAGCAATCATAATGTCGGCATTGCCAAATTGCGTCAATGCCTTCACGCATGCTGTCAAACCAGTGCGCGGACGTTGCAGTACATAGCGGAAACCGGCGATCATATCTTGCCAGCCGCTGGTGGGATCACCTATTGGCTCTGCACGTGTGACTGCATGGATATGCCAGATAAGCCAGGCTGATAGCAAGAAGGAAAAGGCATCGATGATAATCGCGGTGGTTACGCCAAAGACACCGGCGACGAGGCCGCCAGCCGCTGCACCTAACGCTAACATCGCTGACCAGGTAATGCCGGAAAGCGTATTGGCATTGAGTAGTTCATCATCTCCGCTAACCAAACTAGGCAAGATGGCAGCGCGTGCGGGGTCAAAGAATGCCGACACAACAAATTGAGCGATGGTAAGACCATAGATGAGCCATGCATCTTCGGGGCCATCAATGAGTAGAAAACCCATGACAATGAAGAAGCGTAATATGTCGGTGGCGATGAGGACGTGTTTACGGTTAAAGCGGTCGGCTACGACTCCGGCGATGGGGCTTAGGAGAAATGGGGGCAGGGCGCGGGCGATGAAGAGGGCCCCAACGGCCGTTGTTGAATCCGTATAACGGTTGACAAGAATAACGGTGGCGATGGTGTTGAACCAATCACCGGCAAAGCTGATGACAGAGGCCAGCCATAGTTTTCTAAATTCGGGGCGTTGTTGTAGTAAGATGAGGTAACGTTGCATCAGCGTATTATGACAGAAACGGCCGTTGGCGACGAAATATATCCAATAATTTTTCTAGAACGATGCTTGGGAAAGCATAAAAACGCGGACAGAAAGGAATATTCTTTTAATTTCTCTACTGTCCTTGTTTAAATCGTTTATTTGCCTGCCGTTTCTTGTGCTTGTTTTAACATGTCAGCGGCCGTTTCGGCTCCTTTCTTTGTCGCTTGCAATTGATCAAGACGATCATGCCAGAAAGTCGAACCGGCTGCTGCTGCGAACCCTGTCAAGATGATGCCGGCTGTGATGGCGCGGTCTGGATTTAAGAAACCTTTCCACCCGTGCAGCGTTTCTCCATTAATAATCATGTAGTTGAACCCAGCTACCCCAGGGAAGGCTTCGCCAAGCAATGCAATCGCATCAATATTTAGCAGGTAGGCTATGGCTAAACCAATCAAGAAGGAAATTGCACGCAGCCAGCGGAGACGTGACGCTTCCTCGTCCCGCTGTTGATCCGTACGCCAAAGGATAAATTGTCCTACATTTTCTTCATCAAGCTTAAACTTATCGCTGCCATCATCTGTGGTGATTAAGTTGGTCTGTTCTTCATAATATTTGACCGAATTTGGCTTATCAAAGCGATCCGGGTCAACCTTACTAATGTCAAAACCTTTATGGAGTAAATTCCACAATGTTTCTATTTTGATGAGCGTGGTGTATGTTGTCCACTCATTGGTAACGGCCGTTTTTTGTTTTTTAGCCAATTCCTGAAAGGCATAGCGACCTAAAAATTCTCCCACGAAAATAAGGGAGATAAAGAAGATGCTGAAAGCAATGAAAGTCCATCCCAACCAGCTTAGAGTGATTCCTTGATAGGTTAAGTTACCAAATAATCCTACATTTTTGCTGGATGGCTGCAGGATCCAAATGACGATCCACGCTAATAGAGCCAGTAAGATAGATAAAGCGAACACACCGTATAGACCATGAATAGCCAGCTTAATGTGGCTGCGTTTTAATTTCCAGAATGCAATTCCGCCCGCAATTAGGATGATAATGTAGATACCAATGAATAGGCCGTTTCTATTATTGCCGCCTATACCAGGTATTATCCAAATAAAGCCTAAAGTCATGACGAGGAGTAATGCAAACAAGATATATGCAATAGTCTTATCTTTGCGGCTTTCAGGCCAAAATATACCCCATTCCCAAGAGCGTAAGGCGCGCCATAGTTTTCGTGCTGGACTCTGGGTTTGAAAGCGGCGTTGCTCCACGGCATTGATTACGTTGCGTACACTTTGCACATAGGTCTCCGATGCGGCGCGCGCATTGGTTTCGATCCAAGATAAGCGTTCGGCAATTCGTTCCTGTATTGAGTTGACATCACCTTGAGCAAAGCCGATGCCTACCAAGAGCGGGGCAACTTGTTGGTTATATTGATACAAGAGTTGTTTGCTGCCGAGTTTAAATGTATCTAATTGAGTTTCTAACCAACTTTCTTGTTCGTCTAATTCTGCCGACCATTCGATATCTTCGAAATTGCGTATTTCCTTAAAAATTTTATCGAGGAATATGTCGAGGTCTTCTGCGTTTTCACTGTCTGTACCCCACGCATTGATTTGAGCCAGAAGCCCTGCCTGCAGTGGGGCAAGCTTGGTCGGATCAAGCTTAAAAACTTGATTGACTTTTGTGAAAATAACATCAACGAGGTCGATCATCTGCGCACGCGCTTCAGCTATTAGTTGTTCAGCTTCTTGTTTGCCTTGTGCCGTTTTTTTGTCAACGGCCGTTTTAATTTCAGGTGTCAGATTAATAATCTTCGTATATGCATCTTTGAATTCACCCGCCTGAATCGAATTTTTGGCAGCAGTCAAATCCTCCACCGGTTTTAGATAAGTGCTCAAGGTTGTACGCATGTCAACGGCCGTTGTCTTAAATTGTTCGATTTGGGCTGGACTTACACCAAGCGCTGCCAACTGACCAGGCATATATTTTTCCATCTTCTCCAGCCCTTCAGTAGCAGTGACTTTGCTTTTGAAACCCAGGGCGACTTTGAAGGTGTCGATAACCACTTCCGTCCCCACAGCGACGATCGCCATAATGGCGAAGAAAATGCCCAGGCCAGCAAAAACACGCGCTAGATCATCGGGCAAATTGCTATCATAGGGTTGAACACTGATAGTAATCGAAGCGGGTGAATCTTGATTGGCATTCCCATTAATGGGGAAGTTGATATCGTTATCAGTAGTTAAAGCCTCTACAATCGCACTCGTTTCTATTTCAGGAGGTACAAATCCAGCTTGTATGCTTAACGCGCCAACTTCTGTTGGTGTAAATGTGCAATCAGGGAAAATAAGTTTGTGTGGATCTTCATTATTTGCTGTGACTGGTATTTCGTCTTCTGTGAAATCAGCAGGCATACAAATCTCAATGACTTTGTTTTCATCTGCATTCAAATCGATCACAGCCAAGAAGATGTTGGCACTGTTGGGCGGCACTGGCAGGGGGCCATTGTTGGCATAGCTAACGATAAACTGCGTCTCTTCTCCTACCCGAATAGCATCTGGTTCAGTTTCGACATTTACTATCTTTAAGTTGAATTCGTCTGTTGTTTCTTGGGCAGCGACTTGTTGCAATGGTGCGCGGAAAACGAAAAAGAGAAAAATGGAGATGAGTGCCAACTTCTTCATTGATTTATCCCTCCAGATAAATGAATTTGTTGAGATTAGTCAATACTGCGCGTATTGAAAAATAGGTTAGTATTGAATTTTTGTACTTCTGCTGATAAGCGAAAGCTTTATGTCTACATGATAACTTGTTTCAGTTGTTTTGTCACTTGCTAATTGTTATGATGTAAGCGGATTATTTTACTGATAATTAGGTACTCGAGGTAAACAGAAATGGCGATGCTTTACAATCGGCAATGGCAAAAACGGGAGTTGTTGCGACATGTTGGACATATGGAGCAATTGGCTGGTATTCGGTTGTTGGAAGCGGGCGACGGCCGTTCCCGTGGCACCCGCATTTTGGATGTCTGGACAGGTAGTGGTCTCCGCTTTCAAGTGTTAGCAGACCGCGCTTTGGACATTTCCAGTTGTTTTTACAAAGGCGCATCATTGTGTTGGCGTTCGCCAAACGGCGATGTGCATCCAGCTTATTATGAACCGCAGGGCAATGGTTGGTTACGCTCGTTCCAGGGCGGATTACTGGCAACCTGTGGCCTGGATCAGTTTGGAGTACCATCACACGGTGCCGACGGCAATCATTTGGGACTACACGGCCGTATCGGCAACCTGCCCGCTACTCAACTCAACTATCGAACCTACTGGAATGGCGATGAATACGAGCTAGAAATCAGCGGCGAGGTGCGTCAGGCTGCGCTGTTTGGTGAGAATTTGGTCTTGCGACGCCGCATTACAACACGCTTAGGTTCAAACCAGATTCGC
>CAYGMR010000214.1:5134-8490 GCA_964350725.1 uncultured Ardenticatenaceae bacterium
GTACCATTTTAACCTTGGTTTTCCACTGGTTAGCCCGCATGCCAAGTTGATCGTGGATTCACACAAATCGACACCACGCGATGCTGCAGCGGAGCAGGGTGTGTCACAATGGCATGTTTTTCAAGAACCAACTGTTGGATATGAAGAGCAGGTATTTACCCATCAGCCGATTGTGGATGGAAACGGCCGTGTCACCATCAAATTGCACAATCCAGACCTGGGTTTGGGTTTGCGCTGGAGCTATGACACCACAAATTTGCCCTATTTGTTTGAGTGGAAAATGATGGGGGAAGGCGCGTATATCGTTGGCATTGAACCCACAAATTGTAAGAATATCTTTGGTCAAGCTGCCGCCCGTGAACACAATGAGTTAGCCTACCTTTCTCCTGGAGAAAGCATTACCTATAAACTCATGTTAGAAGTGATTCAAGGGTGACTACAACGGATAAAGAAAAGAACGGATAAATACAATTATCAGTTCTTGTGGAATCCGTTAAAGGTTATTCAGACATGGCAATAGATGACAAAAATATAAGCAGGTGAACATAATTATCCGTTCTTATCAATATCCGTTGTAGTTGTCGAAAAACAGAAACAACCTTAAAATTTGGCATTCTTGCTCAAAACATTAACAGAAGAGGATGATTTAAAGATGGAAGAAGTATTAACCCAATTACAAGCTGCCCAACAAGAACTAGACCCACAGTTTAAGGCTTTGCGTAATGTGATGGGTGCGCTGCGTACGGCCGTTCGTTTGGCTGCCGCCGAACAAGCTGATGCTTTGCCCATGCAAAAGGCGTTGGCAAAGTTGGAAAAAGCGGCGATTGATGTGGAGAGTGAGGAGTTGGATACGGCCGTTGCGCTCTTTGCATCAGCTACCCAAAACGCCCTCGACAATTTGGCCTATGAATTCGCCAAAGATTTGCGTGAAGCGTTTGCTGCACGTGGTGAAACGGTTGAAGGACGGCCCCCCACGCTCACGGTGGGGATGTTGATCTTCAAGATCGACATGGCAGCACGCAAAGGCCAATGGTTTTTTGGCAAAGAAGCACTTACGCGCCCCATTCCCCTCTCGCAAGCCGGGATTATGAAGGCATATGATCGCCAGGTTAAACGGATTGTGGAGCGCACGGTTGATGTCACTAAATTGCTGGCGGAACTTTATCAGGCATGGCAAGATTGTCGTGAAAAACGTAAAACTCGGCCGTCGCGCATCAATATCGTGGAAGCCTATAGCCAATTGACGATCAATCGACAAAGCAACCGCTTTTGGAATGCGCCCTCGCGCAGCACATTCAAAGATTACGAACGCGCCCTCTTTGTGCGTGACTTGACCCTTCTACGCGCATCAGGCAAAAACAGCCTCACAGTCGATGGTGAAGAACACCAGTTGAGTTTAGGTGTGGCTACAAAAAGTCAAACCGAACAGGCCAGCCGCAGCATCTGGTTGCCAGAAACGGCCCTGGATGGTCAATATTACAGTGACATTACTTTTGAGTGACTGTTATCAGGCTCCGGGCCGGTCTCCTGACCGCGTCCGATTGTGTGGAATTCATGACCGAACTCAACATTTCTAAACCGCTTGCCCGCCATATCATCGAAATCTTAGGCAGTTATGGCACGCCACCTACACGCGGCATCCAATATTTTAATGTCGGCAATCGCTCTTTGCTGGCTGCCATTGATGAGTTTTATTTGTCGTCCTATTTACAAGACGGTGGTGCAGCCTACAAAATGGTCGTTGGTGATTATGGCAGCGGCAAATCCCACTTCCTGTATTGCTTGCGGGATATGGCCTGGGAACGGCGCTTTGCCGTGGTAAAGGTTGATCTCAGCCCCACAGAAACGCCCTACAACGATCAAAAAGCGGTCTATCAGGCGGTGGCTAACAATATCCTCTGGCATGAACCGGCTGCTACGGTGAGTGACGAAAGCGGTTTGACCCTGTTTTTGCAGCGCACGCTGGAAGAGGTCGTGGGCGAATTGAGTCTGGAAACGCTGTCTAATCCCCTGTATCGTGGTCTGATCGACACTTTGGAGATGACTTCTGTGGACAGTCCGGCTTACCAAACGGCCGTTATCGCCTATTTTGAAGCCCTGATTCGTGAACAAGATGAACGTCTCGACTCCCTCACACGCTGGTTGATGGGCGAAAACACCTCGCCCGCGGATACCAAAGTTTTACGCGAAGTAGGTGTCACCGGTAAAATCAATCGTCCCAATGCGTTTCGTATGTTACGCTCTTTGTGCCAGGTGATTCGTTCGCTTTCCTACAGTGGGCTTATCCTGCTTTTTGACGAGGTAGACCGCATGGCAAGCGTGGGCGGCAAAGCCGAAAAGCTGGCTACCGACACCTTGCGCGAAGTCATCGACCGTACGCGTGAAGATTTGCCCGGCGCGATGTTTGTCTATGCCGTGCCGCCCCAATTCATCACCGACATCGTGCCTAAATATCCGGCTTTGCAACAACGTGTGCGTGCGCCCGGCCGCTTCAGCCGTGTCAATCATTTTAGTCCGCTGATCAGCCTCGAACATCTCGATTTGAGCGAAGATGATCTCATGTTGGCGATTGGCGAGAAGCTGATACCGATTTATGAAGCGGCTTTTGATACCCAACTAGATCATGCAACCCAAGCGGCCAATGCGGCGATTTTGGCAAATGTGGCGCGTGATGTATTCCTGGATATTAGCCATCGCCGTTTGTTTGTGAAGTCGTTTGTGGTCGAACTAGCACGCCAACATTTAGAGGAAGAACACACGATCACAGAGGGCGAGGCACAGGCGATTTTGCGCGGACAAATTGACGCTTTGATGGGTGGGGAGACAGCACCGTATTGATTATGGTCATATAAATATGATTGGTGAAACCGTACAACATCCTCAATTTGGTGAAGGGCAAGTGGTGGCTTTATATCGCAATGGCGCCGATTGGATGGTGCGTTTTGAGAACGGACTGCGTTTTCGGCGGCCGCGACATGAGTTTGTGAGCGACGGCCGTTTCTTCGCAGAACCCCCACCAACATTCCAAACTAGCTACCAACCGCCACCGCCGATGTCGCATTCACAGCTAGATGCACGCCAATTGATCGAATCGTTACGCTTGGGTATCGCCCCGGCCCAACATGTGGCTGAGTTGACTATCAATCTTGAACCTGAACGCGAAAGTATCATTCAGGCGCTCAACCAGACGCATAAACAGGGTGGTGCTGTGCGTGCGGTGGTTGGTGAATATGGGTACGGCAAAAGCCATCTGGTGGAATTGACCGCGCAAGATGCGTTAGACCGCAATTTCTTGGTCGCCACACTCAGCCTGGATTTATTGGAACTGCCCCCACATCGTTCTTTTGACATTTATC
>CAYGMR010000214.1:8500-9242 GCA_964350725.1 uncultured Ardenticatenaceae bacterium
AGGCAGGGCGTGCCCCCCCTGCGTAGGCATCCGGCCGCTGGGATCGGTGTAATTGACAGGGTTGTTAAAGCCGTAGGCATAACGATGGAGCGTGCGCGGATTGGCTGGATTGCCAAAGACGGTGTCTTGTTGGAGAAAACGGCCGATCCGCAGCGCATTGTGCCGCAGCTCAATGACCTGTCTTCGGCTGAATTAGACCCGTTGGTGATTGGTTTGTCAGCTATCGCCAACACCGCTTCATCGCGCCAACGGCGTGCCTGGATGAATTGGTTGATGGGCGGTCGTCGTTTACGCTCGATGAACAAGGGGCTGCCGCGTGGCGTCAAATTCCCTTCTATCTATAAAATCGGTCAAAACGCACGCCAAATCGCCTATTTGCTCACGGGCATGAGCGCCCTGGCACGCCTGGGCAATTACAGTGGTTTGTGTGTGTTGGTGGATGAAGCCGAAAGTTATTCGCTGCTGCGTGCCTATCAAAGACCCAAAGCCAGCCTCTTTTTCCAGGCAGTGATTTATGCGGCTTTGCGTGACCAACAAACGATTCTCACCGCCGATCAATTTCCGCAGCACCGTTATCGCGACTACCCCATCGCCTATGATCAAGGACAGGCCCTCTTTTTCCTGTTCACCGTCACGCGCAGCGACAACCGCATGCCGTTACATGATTGGTTGACGGATGAACAGATTTTTTATCTGGAGCCGGCAGTATCGCCACAAGAAGTCGGCCGCTTTTTAGAGCGCA
>CAYGMR010000215.1:0-8084 GCA_964350725.1 uncultured Ardenticatenaceae bacterium
ACTAATATTGTGATTTTAAGCGTAAAGCATGATTGCAGGCATGTCAATGCGCATTTGGTTTTTAGGGGGTATTCGTCCGAGTTGGACTAAATTACGGGCTGGCGAACAAAAAAAGCGTGGGCAAGTTTATAAACTTGCCCACGCTGCGTAATATTGATGGGTTGTAAGGGTTTAGGCTTGGCGTGTCAAAATAACGACGGGGATCGTGCGTGTCGTTTTCTGCTCATACTCTGCAAAGGCAGGGAACGATGCGGCCATTTTTTTGTACAGTTCTGCGCGTTGTGGTTCCTCAGCCGTCGTTGCCACAGCTTTAAATTTTTCTGTGCCGACTTCAACCGTCACATTTGGATCCGCCAGCAAATTATAATACCAATCAGGATTGCTGGGGGCACCTGCTTTGGAAGCGATGACAAAATAGCCATCACCTTCTGGCTGGCATACCACTGGGTTTACGCGTGGTAAACCACTCTTGGCGCCGGTCGTGTGCAAAAGTAATAAGGTTGAATTGGCGAACATACCACCAACTTTGCCTTCATTGGCACGAAATTCTTCGATTATCTGTTTGTTCCAATCAGTCATGTCTGTTTTCTCCGAATATGATTTTATTGTTTCATCTTATGAACTTAAATGGAGGATTTCAACATTTTGGGTGGCCAAACGGCCGTTTCTCTACTACAAATCATAAAAGCGCAGAAACTATTCAGGGGTGCCCATAAGATTTGTCAAATTTACTCGACTAACCTGTACAGTTACAAAGCGCAAACAAAAACAATTAACCTTGCAACGCAAACAAATAATAATAAGTTGGATTGACTGCGTATTTCTGTACAACGGGGTCTTTGTACTTGGGCTCTTTGGCGATCAATGTGTACCCATGTTTTTCGATGAGTGGCCCGAAATCTTTGCCATCATTTGTCTGCAAACATTCACCCCCATGATCGCGGGCATTGGGCACAACCATCAAATACTTAACCCGATTGGCTTGCAAAAGCGACAGCCACCATGCAATCGCCGACAATTGACACTCTGAAAAACTGTGGATATTGACGGCAATGTCAATCGACCGCCCACGTAATGTTTCTTCGATTGCATATAGGGGCACGGAGTGGGCTTTATCCTCTATATTGCGGAAGTGCAGATAATAATCAGCAATAAAAGTTGATTGTGCGAAGGCATCTGTACACAAGTAAGCGGCACAATTTGGGAATGCATTTATGGTTCTGTGGGCTAAACGGCCGTAGCCTGCACCAATATCCAAAACAGTTAGATTCTCAATCGTCGAGAGTTGGAGATGTGATTCCAGGAAGGTAAGTTCAAGAATCGAATCGAGTAAATCACGCGAAACCAAGCGGTCATCGACTGGATAAACATAGCTGCCAAAATAATCATCCTCTTGCAGCTTGTCAAGCAGCCCTAGTTTGTCGATCGACTTAATATAATAGGTCGTCAACGTATAAGCGACGGGATGCATGTTCGTGCCGCGCAATTGCCAGACATACGCATTATCGCCACGAAAAGCAAGCATATCAGCTGGACTAACGTAATCATCTGTCCATATCAACGGGGTTGTGACTTCAGCGTCGAAATCCGCGTACCGTGCTTGTAGTTCCACGAGTCTGGGATTGTTTTTGACCAGGGTACTAGTGGCATCATCGGGTAACGGCCGTTGGCTTGCGTCTCGCAATGGCTCAGGTTTTTTGCGCCAATCATACAACATAAAAACAAGCATGATCTGATAGCCAAAGCGTTTGTATACTGATTTTAGAGCCTTGCGTAATTGTTTTTTGATCTCTGAATATCCTTTACTAAATTTGTAATTATACAGGTGTCTCTCGATTGTCATACTCGCGAAGGCGGGTATCTATGTGTGGATTCCTGCATTCGCAGAGCCTGCCCTCATGAAGATGGGGGAATGACCTGAATAGTTGCCTGAATTCTACCATTATGCAGCAGAGTATAACTGGAAGCCAAAAATGATGTCAACGAAAATCACACTCTTATCACGCTGTTTGCCATGCTATTGACAACATTCATTAGAGATGTGTTTGTTGTAAGAAAAACGATTGATCAATCGTCAATAGTTAGGATATAAATAACAAAAATACGGTGTTTGATACCGTTGAAGTCATAGGTGAAAACGGGGAAGTCATTTGAAACAAAAAATGATGGTTAATCCGTTTTCCCTCAGTAAACCACAAAACAGCGGCGAAATTTTATCAAAGTCCTTTTTGTGGTTTACCTAAAGGTTAAAAAACAAACAATGGAAAAAGAAAAAGTTATTATTATTGGTTCTGGCGCAGCAGGCTTGGCAGCTGCGATTTATACAGCACGCGGTCAGTTAAATCCACTTGTGATTGCTGGTTTGCAAATTGGCGGACAAATTTCGCTGACACATGAAATCGAAAACTATCCTGGTTTCTTTTCGACTGAGGTCGCTCCAACTGGGCCCGAACTGGTGGCAAAATTACAAGAACAGGCTGAACATTTTGGTGCACGCATTGAATTTGATGAAGTTGTTGAAGTTGATTTCACTAAGGGCGCACCCTTCTATGTGAAGACCCATGGCAAAGAATATTTGGCAGACGCTGTGATCGTGACCGCTGGGGCTTCACCCCGTCATTTAGGTATTCCCGGCGAAGAAGAAGATACCGGGCGTGGTGTGAGTTATTGTGGGACGTGTGACGGCTTTTTCTTCCGCAATAAAGATGTTGTCGTGATTGGTGGTGGTGATAGTGCGATGGAAGAGGGCCTCTTCTTGACACGCTTTGCCGATAAAGTTGAAGTGATTCATCGCCGCGATGAACTGCGGGCCGGCGTTTCTTTGCAGAAGCGTGCCTTTGCGAACGAAAAAATGTCCTTCGTGTGGGATACGGTAATAGAAGAAGTTGTGGGCAATGGTGTCGTGACGGGTGTCAAAGTGCGCAATGTAAAAACCGATGAGACCAAGATTATGAAAACGGATGGCGTTTTTATTTTCATTGGTCATTATCCCAACAGCAAATTCCTGGAAGGCCAATTGATCATGGATGAGCATGGGTATGTGATCGCTGATGAGATGATGCGCACAAATGTGCCTGGCGTTTTTGCGGCTGGCGAGATTCAAGACCCCATCTACCGCCAAGTTGCGACTTCTGTGGGGCAGGGTGCAGCGGCCGCTATTCAGTTGGAACGCTGGTTGAGTGAGCAAGAATAACAGCTGCAGCGGATAGAGAATTAAACGGATAAGGATGGTGAGATGTGGTTCTTGGAACTGCACCTCACCTTTTTGTTTTACGAGATACTCTTTTATAGTGTCATTCTCGCGCAGGCGGGAATCCACTCCTCAAACAAGATGGATGCCTACCTTCGCAGGTATGATAAATTCGGGATTTAATAAAATCTTTGTTCCTAACTCGATTGTGGGGGATTGGTGATTTCTTGGTGGATGCGCTCTAGATCGGCGAAGCTGGTGATGGGGGCGACAGTGTCGAGAAAGGCGCGTACGGAGGGGGTATTGGCGCGGATATCGCGCAGCATGGGGCCGATGGGGTTGCCGCCTTGTGCTCCACCCGGTTCAGCTGCATAGGCACCATAGAAGGCAAAGTAAGCCTGGTTGAGTTTGCGGATGCTGTACCCATTTTCGACGAATAGCTGGCGGCGCTCTTCCATATATTGTTCAGCCTCTTCGATTTTTCCCGCAGCCAACAACTCATCTGCTTTGACTCGTGTTTCTGCCATTGTGGCACGAAAGTCAAAGACTGGTGTGTCGTTTGGGTCTATGGGGGCCGGGTTTGTGTCGGGCGGTAAGGGCGCAAATTCGGGGTAGTAGCGCTCGATGATTTTGTTGCCTAACTCTTGATCGACGAGAGAGGCGACGGTCTCGTTGATGATGCGTACACTGGTGTCAAAGGGGTAGCTGGCACCGAGTGGTTGTAAGGTTAACCAGTTGTGAACCCATTCGTGAGCTGTGACTTCCGCCAGCCAGTTGATATTACCAGTTTCATTGATCATGGTGGGATAGGAGCCAGCACCGCCAATTGGTACGATCAAGGCAGAGAGATCGAGGTCGTTAAATACGGCCGTTTCCAAATCATCCATCTGTGGGGTTGTTAAACCGGGTATCAGTGAAAGTTGGTCTTCCTTTTCGATATGATCGCGTGGTGAGGTTATCAGCACCGAAGGCAGCGGGGTCATGTGCATCAAAACCGGTGGCCACATTTGCCCTGCAACGCCAAACCCTTCTTCTTTGAGAACCTCCGCGACTTGTTCTTGTAAAATAGCCTCCGCAACCAGTTGCTGGCTTTCAATGCGTGCACGCGTAGCGGCTAATTCAGCTTGTAATTCTTGAGTGGCACTGTCATGGTCGATAATGCTGGCATCAAGATAAATGCGATTTATTTCGCGCTCTAGATCGCGTGCAGTTTGGATGTTGGCTAAATAGTCGACAACGATTTCTTGTCGTGTTGTTGGTTGTAGGTAGCGTTGCCCGCCAGCGAGAATGCCTTCTGCTTTGGCTAAAATCGCGTCAACTTCCCAGACCAAAAAATCAAATTCACGTTGTTGAATGATCTTTTGCAGCCGGTAAGCATCAGAACCGAAAGCCGGCCATTCTGGCGCGATTAGCAGCAAGAGGAGCAGGCTGGTGAAAGTTATTTTGGTTAATTGCCACAGCCGACGCTTTTTCATGCGGTGATAGTAGTCAAGGAAAATGAGGTGGACAAGTTAACGGCCGTTGCCCTCACCACGCCTTAATCCAAGCCTCTTGCCCAAACGATGATAATTTGTAAAATAGTCATACAAATAGATCCGAATGGAGGTAATCATGAGTAGCACTGTTTATAAAAAGATCGAATTGACCGGAGCATCAGAAATCAGTATCGAAGATGCAGTCAACAATGCTGTGGCCAAAGCGGCCGAGACGGTTCGTAATTTACGTTGGTTTGAAATTGATGAAATAAGAGGCGCAATTGATGAGGACAAGGTGTCACAGTGGCAGGTGACACTCAAAGTTG
Source organism: uncultured Ardenticatenaceae bacterium (assembly GCA_964350725.1). Taxonomy (GTDB): domain Bacteria; phylum Chloroflexota; class Anaerolineae; order Promineifilales; family Promineifilaceae; genus JAACFF01. The sequence continues at coordinate 4,992 of CAYGMR010000215.1, forward strand.
GCTTTAAATTAGATTAGGATAGCATCGCTTACCCCAACAAAAAAAGCATGATGATTCCAAATTAGTTGAGGAATTCACCATTGCTTAATGCAAGTTGTAAGGTTTTGCTTCTAATATAACAAGTGATGTGACATGGCATCTTGCTGGGAAATGAATGGCTGGTACGGCAAGGAGTTTATGTCACATCTTTTTATTTTCTGCTGTGGCTAGTTACAGCAATTGAAATTTTAAGTTTGGCTGATCTATTGGATTGTGATGTTCGCAACCCCGCAGGAAATTGACTTAATGGCTAGTCTTAGTCGGTTGATTGTGGTGCAGCGTCGGATGTAAATTGTTCGCGGCTTTTGTGATACTCGATCCAGTTTTCTTCTTGATTAATACGAGAAGATAACATACCAGCTGCGACTACAAGTATTGAGCTTACCACAGACAGGATTGCAAATATTATTAAGAATGTCATGGTCATTTTCCTTGTGTGACTTTAATGTAAGTCGCTTTGTAAGATTTTACGGGTAAATTTATTGTTTTCCCGAAGATGGGCCTATTATAGGGTCATCTAGCCAGATTGTCTACCTCTATTAAGTTTATTCACACCCTATTTACCCGTGAAAATTGCGTGAATTATAATCACTACCTCGGTGAATTCCTGATCTTGCAATGAATTTGCTCGAATTTTCGCTAATCATGGCCTGGATTTAAGCAATTGATTCGGCTTTGCTCAGCCAAAGTTTGTGTTAATGCGTTGCAGATTTTTAGTGATCCCGCAGAATTTGTGATGCGGCGAGTCGCCCGGGTGCACCCATAATTCCACCACCTGGATGGGTGCTGGAACCACATTGATAATAGCCAGTGATGGGTGTGCGATAGCGTGCGTAACTGGCTGCAGGGCGTAACGAAAAGAGCTGCTCGATAAATAGTTCACCATGGAAAATATTGCCGCCAGGTATGCCGATGATGCGTTCTATGTCGGGGGGCACGAGTACTTGTCGATGTAAGATTAAATCATGGATATTGGGCATGTATTCGGCTAATACGTTGATGACTGCATCTCCGAATGCGTCTCGTTTGGTGTCTGTCCACGGGCCATCGGCTAATTCATAGGGAGCATATTGCACGAAACAAGACATAACATGTTTGCCAGGTGGTGCCATGTCGGGGTCAATGACGGAGGGGATGACAAGGTCGATGAATGGTTTGCTGGAAAAACGGCCGTTTCTTGCTTCCAAATAGGCTGTATGAATATAGTCAATTGAAGGCGCAAAGCTGGCACCACCAGCCAGGTGACGGCCGTTGCCCGGCAGACAAGCATATTCAGGCAGGCCATCCAGCGCCAAGTTCACTTTGCCGGAACAACCAAAACTGTTCCACTGTCCGATGCGTTCGACGAATTCCGGTGGTAGCAACCTTGTGTCGAGCAATTTGAGGAATGTAATTTGGGGAGCGAGACTGGAGGCGATGATGGGTGCATTGATTTCATCTCCGTTTGCTAATACCACGCCCGTGACGCGATTGTCTTTGACGGATACGGCCGTAACCGTTGTCTCTAAACGAATTTCAACACCAAAAGATCGTGCCGCACTGGCAATGGCATCCGCCACTGCGCCTGTGCCCCCTTTAGGAAAGCCCCAAGCACGATACGCGCCATCAACTTCACCCATATAATGATGCAGCAGCACATAAGCCGAGCCTGGCGAACGCGGGCTGACGAACGAGCCAATGATGCTGGATGTAGAGAGGGCTGCTTTGAGGACATCCGATTCAAACCAGCGATTTAAAAGTTCTTCAGCACTCATCGTGAAAATCTCAAAAAGCAAATTGCGCTGACTGTCAGGTAAGCCCAGCAGATGGCTGTTCCAGTCCATCAAGGCTTGTAAATTCTCGGGGGAGTTGTCGCCGATATTGGGTGGAATCATGCGCAGCAAAGGGTGAATGGCTTGTGCCATTGCATACATCGCCTGTTTGAATTGCGGGTACGCTTCGGCGTCACGTGGCGAATGGCGGGCGATCTCACGGTAGGTCTGATGAGGATCGGCATCACGAAGCAGATAATCGCCATTGGGCAGCGGGTTGATGGTGCTTTCTAATGGCAAAAGCATCAGTCCGTGCGCAGGCAAATCAAGGTCGTGGATCACTTCTGGGCGCAGCAAACTGACCAAATAGGAAAACACACTAAATTTGAAGCCAGGAAAGATTTCTTCTGTCACTGTCGCCCCGCCGACGAGGTGGCGACGCTCTAAGACCAAAACTTTTTTGCCCGCTTTGGCCAAATAGGCGGCGGTCGTTAAGCCGTTATGACCGGCTCCGATTATAATCGCATCATATGATTGGGGCATGATTTATTCCGTGATTATGTGTCGTGCGTCGTACGTAATTATCTACCCACTACATACGACGCAATAAAGTTAATATCTCTCAAATCCACTCGACATTATGTCGTAGATTGCTTGTCGTAATTGGCTGTCTTGCCCTTGGCGCACTGTGCGCAGGTAGAGGCTGCGCAGAAAGGTTTTGCTATTGATGAATTGGTAAAAGCCACCGGGGTAGGCGGGACGATCAGCGGGGGGGATGATGAAGTTTTGCAGCCAGGTTTTAATTTGGTCAGCATTTATTTCGGGTCGCTGCCATGCTTGCAATACGGCCGTTGCTAAGCGTTCATCCTCTTCGCAAATATAAACAGCTTCTGTAGTCATGATAGCGTTTTGAATAGCTGTCAAAATATCATCTAAATCTTGCGCATCGTATTCAGCACATTGCACCATGTCGTCGAGTACATCGGCCGTATGCGCGATGGCATGTGCCCACCCTTTGACCGGTACAAAGCCACGCAAATCACGTTCTTGCGCCAAATAGCGCAATACCTTCTGTTTAATGACTTGTAGTTCTTCGGGGGGCAGATATGCTTTTTTGCGGTGTACTTCGAGCAGTGCCTGGATTGGCAGCACCGAGAAGGAGCGTGTGAAGACGGTATCGGTCTCTTTCTCGCCCAAGCCCAGAAAAAGGTGTTTGTCATTGAGGGCAACGTTTAATATCTCTTTGAGTTCTTTGAATGAAAATATTTTGCGCTTGATCCAGGTGACAAACACATTATAGATC
>CAYGMR010000215.1:8094-9228 GCA_964350725.1 uncultured Ardenticatenaceae bacterium
CCGATCATCGCGCAGTTCGGGATCGGTGGAGCCGATATGATTGCCCATAGATAACACCAACGGATAGATTTCTGGTTGGGTTGGCGGTTCGTAATCGTTCTCGCGAATTTCGAGTAGACGGGCTTTGAGTGTTTTTTCGTCTAACATAATTGTTATTGCACCTTGCGTGGCGGATTGAAAAACGGCCGTTTTACTACAGTTGCCTTTGCTTTTTCACGCCGGAACTCAACCGTCATTTCCATTTTGACAGGTGTACCTGCGCGTGCATAAGGGGTCTCGATGGTTGCCAAGGCGATATATTTTTTGAGCAAGGGTGAAAAGACGTGGCTGGTGGCTTGTCCCACTTGACGACCGTCGGCATAAATGGGTGCCGAGAGACGCGAAGCACGCATTCCCGCTACAGGGGGACGTAATCCAACGGCGTTGTATAAACGCTCTAGTTCAAACCAGCCAATTTCTAGACCGACAAATGACCATTTCGAGTCGCGCACCCGTTCATCTTGTAAGGTGTGTTTACCGATAAATTCGCCACCTTTGAGATTGACTGTCCAACCGAGACCTAGTTCGTAGGGTGATGATTTCTGGGCAGGGATGAGTGCTTGTTTGGCGGGAATGTAGTCGACTTCGATGAGTATGAAGCCAGCTTCGATGCGTACGATGTCAAGGGCGACCAGACCAACTGGCAGGATATTATAACGTGCGCCAACGGCCATGAGTTGATCCCATAATTGTTCGGCATGTGACGGCCGTAGCCATAATTCATAACCCAGATCACCTGTGTAGCCAGTGCGTGTGATTTGGAGCGGTGTGCCCTCAAATGTGGTTTCGATCAGATGAAAATAGGCTAACGATTCTATGCCAGCATCTGGAAATAGTTCATGTAAAATGGCGCGGCTTTTTGGCCCTTGTAAGGCTAACGCTGCCAAATCACTGGAGACATCATTAAATTGCACATCCAATTCACTACCCAAATCCTGGAACCAGCGTAGATTTGGTTGTGCAGAAGTGATGCGGAATTGATCAGGTGCTAGCCGGGTGATGGTCCCATCGTCGATGACTTTACCGTCATCATCACACCAGGGCGAATAAAGAACTTGTCCCACGCTGCAGCGGCTGATGTCGCGGGTCATGATA
>CAYGMR010000216.1:0-6266 GCA_964350725.1 uncultured Ardenticatenaceae bacterium
ACAAGTAACCTTGATTGCACATACCACCGGTGTGGCTTACGTGACAACCTTGCCTTGCCCTGAAGCCAAACGTCGTGTAGGCAAAGCCCATTTTGCTGCTAGCCTGGAAGGGTTCCCACTCACCTTTTCTATTGAACCGGAATAAAAATAAACCAAGGAGCTTTAAAGAATGTCTGATTTGTATACAGCCGGCCCCCTGGGGCAGGCGATTATCGAGCGTGATCAAGCCTCCCTCTCGCCTTCGTTTACCCGTGAATATCCGTTAGTTGTAGAGCGTGCACAAGGGTCTGAAATTTGGGATGTCGATGGCCGTCGCTTTATCGATTTCATGGCTGGCATTGCCGTGATGAATGTTGGCCACCGCCATCCAGCGGTTGAAGAAGCCGTCAAGAAACAAATCGAAAGATTTTGGCATATTTGCCTCTCTGATTTTTATTATCCAGAGGCAGTTGACCTGGCTGAAAAGTTGCAAGAAATCGCACCCATGGATGATACCCTGGTCTATTTTGGCAATTCGGGCGCGGAAGCCGTCGAAGCGGCGATCAAGTTGGCGATGTATAAAACGGGTCGTAAACAGTTCATTGGTTTTTTGGGTAGTTTCCACGGCCGTACCCTGGGCGCCTTATCGTTTACAGGCAGTAAATATGTGCAGCGTTCCCATTATCCATCTGCATTACAGGTCTACCATATTCCTTTTCCCAATCCATACCGGCCTATTTTGAATGTGAGCAACGGCCGTTCCTATGGCGATGTCGTTATTGATTATTTAGAAAAAGAGGTTTTTCAGACTCTTGTTGATCCAACTGATTTAGCCGGTATTCTCGTTGAGCCCATTCAAGGCGAGGGCGGGTATGTCGTACCCGCACCCAACTTCTTCCCGCGGCTGCGCGAGATTTGTGACCGTTATGGCATCATGTTGATTGCTGATGAGATTCAAAGCGGGAGCGGCCGTACCGGCAAATGGTGGGGCATCCAACATGAAAATGTTGAGCCTGATATCGTCGCTTTTGCTAAGGGTGTGGGCAGCGGCATGCCTATTGGCGGTATAATCGCGCGGCGGGATGTGATGACATGGAAGCCAGGTTCTCATGGCAGCACCTATGGCGGTAATCCAGTTGCCACAGCTTCTGCACTGGCCACATTACAAGTAATCGAGCGTGAAGGTTTGATTCAGCAAGCCCAAGAAACAGGCGACTATATCATGGATGCGCTGCAAGAGATTCAGGCACGCCATAAAAACATAGGCTCGGTACGTGGCCGTGGTTTAATGATTGGCATTGAGTTTGTAAAAGACCGGCAGACCAAAGAACGCTTCCCAGAAATGCGCGATGCTGTCATTCAGAAAGCATTTGCGAATGATTTGTTACTTTTACCCTGTGGTCGCAACACATTGCGCATGACACCGGCCTTAAATATCTCGCGCACGTTGGTGGATGAAAGCTTGCAAATATTTGCAGAATCCTTAGCCGCAACAGAACTGGAAATGACCTAATTCATGGGACTTTCACCACAGAGCGCACAAAGCTCAGTACATGTCTGTAGTGCAATTTTCAACCTTAAATAATAATGAAATGGATGGTATTTTGAAAAATAAGATTGCAGTACTTAGGGAAAAATTGACGGGCGGTGTGGCTCCAGCGATAGTAACGCCCTTGTTACCAGGTAGTTATGCTGTGGATACGGCCGTTATTCCCCAACTGGTTGATTTTCTAATCGATCGTGATGTAAAAGGCGTTTTTATCGGTGGTACAACGGGTGAAGGTCCCTTTTTGGATATAGAGGCGCGTCAACAATTGGCGGAGGCAGCGGTATCAGCCGTAAACGGCCGTATTGTTACAATTCTGCACATTGGGGGGATGCGCACAGAAACGGCCGTTTCTCTTGCACGTCACGCAGCTACCCTGGGTGTGGATGCTATCGCTGCTGTCACGCCTTTTTATTACGGCATGCATGATGATGGCTTGGCGGCTTATTTTCATGCTGTTGCAGACGCTGCCCCGGGGATTCCGTTGTTTTTATATGAAATTCCGCACATGGCTGTGAATGGCATTAGCCCAGGGTTGGCAGCACGTTTGAGTGTAGAAATACCAAGTTTGGCTGGTGTCAAATGTAGCAATCAATCAGTACAAGCCGTGCGCCGTTTGTTGGATGCACTGCCACCAGAAAAGTTTGTGTTGATTGGCAACGAAACGGCCGCACTAGGATCGCTGGCCTTGGGCTGTGTGGGCATGGTGAGTGGATTGAGTACGGCCGTTCCTGAACCATTTGTCGGCTTAGCTAAAGCATTTGCGGCGGGTGATATGGACGAAGCACGTCGTCAGCAGCACATCATCAATCAACTTTTACTCCATATGCCACCTGGCGCACGCATTGGTGGTATCAAGGCGATATTGGGTTCGCGCGGTGTGGCTGTAGGCACGGCCGTGCCTACTTTGCCCATGCCAGATGCTTCACCCTGGCCCGCTATGCAAGATTTAATTGTATAAAAAACTTTCCAGCACGGATTGTGACTCATGAAACTGTGTTAATCCGTGCTGGATTCGTGACAAAAAATGAAACTGCTTTTATTTGATATCGACGGCACATTGATTCGCAGTAATCGTGCTGGTCGTTTAGCGATGCGAGCGGCCCTCGAAGAGTTGTTTGGCACTGCTGGTCCCATCGATACATACAGTATGGGTGGCAAAACAGATGCGCGTATCATCACCGATTTGCTCACAGTTATTGGGATTCCTCCATCAAAGATTGAGGCACAGTTGCCAACCATCTATGATTGTATGGCCGAAAAATCGGCAGAAATTTATCCAGATAAAGGGATTTTGCACTGCGCAGGTGTTCAAGAGCTTTTAGCTGAGTTGAGCACCCATCAAGAAGTTTTATTAGGTCTTTTGACTGGCAATGCACGGCAAACTGCAGCCCTCAAATTGGTGGCTGCCGGTATTGATGTCAAGCAGTTTCGCGTTGGTGCCTATGGGTCTGAAGCCACGGATCGCAATTTGTTGCCAGCAATTGCGATGCAACGTGCTAATGTATTGGCCAACAATGTGTTGGACAGCAATTCATTGGCGGGGGCAAGGTTTACAGGGGATAATACAATCATTATTGGGGATACGCCGGCTGATATTCTTTGTGCACGCGCTGGCAAAGCAACGGCCGTTGCTGTGGCAACGGGTTGGCATGCGACCGAAACGCTAGCACAATATAATCCAGATTTTTTATTTGAGAATCTGACAGATATAGAAAACGTACTTTTCGAATTACTTGGGGAGGATTGAGATGACCGCAATCAAAAAAGAGTTGGCTGGTGTCAAACTATTTAATCAGAAACCAACGACCTTAAAACAAGAAGAGTTATACAAATGGGTGATTTGGCAGTATCCTAAGCAGCGCGAAGGCGGTCTTTGTGGTGCTGTCCATCCACCAATCGCCGAATATGGCTGGCTGCCTGCCATTATTCTTGTTGATAAGAAGCGGGTGCGTGTTTATGGTCATGTTGATGAAACTTTTTCTTTGCCAGAAACGGCCGTGGAGTATTTTAACAAAAAAGGCTGAACAAGTTTCCCTGTTCAGCCTTTGAAATTGCGGCGCGGTCAGGAGACACGGCCGCGAGCGATCCATGATTGTATGTTTGTCTGTACCTAGTTGTTTTTAGATGACTGATCCATCGGGGATGATCGCATTTTTGGGGATGATGATCAGACCATCGCGTGCTACCCAATTTTCACTCTCACCATCTTCGCGTTCTGGAATTGAGCGAATGGTTACATTTGCTCCAATCCGTGCGTTTTTATCAATTATTGCAGCCTTGATGACTGAATTTGAACCAATTCCTATATCTGGAATGCCGACTTCACGATTATGCAGCCGATCTTTATCCGTTTCAAAATAATCTGCGCCCATGATGATTGATTTTTGAATGTTGGCTTCGGCACCGATGATGCTGCGTACCCCGACAACCGAGTCGTTAACCGTGGCACTATTGATGATACAGCCGTCGGCAAGCATGACATTATGTAAACGTGCGTTGTGGACAAGCGAACCGGGTAGGAAGCGCGCATGTGTATATATCGGGAGCGCGGCATCATAAAAATCGAATGGTGGATCTGCTGATGCCATATCCAAATTCACTTTGTAAAACCGTTGAATGGTCCCAATATCTTCCCAATAACCATCAAATTCGTATCCAAAAACACGTTGATTGGCGCGAATCGCGTTGGGAATCAGATCGCGGCCAAAGTCATCACCATCCGTTTCCAGGGCATCAAAAAGCGTTTCAGAATTAAAAACATAAATGCCCATCGAGGCCATATAGGGTCTCTCGGGATTGTTGCCACTTTCAAATTCTGCCAATACAGCTTCATCATTGGTTTTTTCAACGAAACTGGTAATTCGTCCATTATGCCCTAATTTCAAAATACCTAAGCCTGCAACAACATCCCGTCCGACTGGTTGCACGGCAACGGTGATCTCCGCATTAGATTCAATATGATAGTCGATAAATTTGCGATAATTCATGCGGTAGAGATGATCGCCAGCTAAAATGAGAACATATTTTGTGCCTGCTTGCCGAATTTCAACGATTTGTTTGCGGACTGCATCGGCCGTTCCCTGATACCAATCTCGGCTCTTAATTGTTTGTTCAGCTGCCAGAATTTGCACCCAACCAGATGTAAAGACGTCACGATGGTATGTGTTCCAAATATGACGATGGAGCGATGCCGAATTGAACTGGGTCAGGATAGCAATTTTTTCGATGTCAGCATGCAGACAATTACTCATTGGGATATCAATGAGACGATATTTACCAGCCAATGGCACGGCCGGTTTTGAGCGTTCGCTGGTTAATGGATAAAGACGTGTCCCCTGACCACCACCGAGAATTAATCCTAAAACGTCTTTCATACTCATGAGTTTTCCCCTTTTTTGAAATTAACTTAATATTTAGGTAAGTCACAAAAAACAGTTTGACCAAAAACAATTGCGATTTTGTGAATTCCTCAAGGACACCGCGATTTTACGACTAACTTGTTTCAAAAGACCTATCGCAGTTTACTAAACGTTGTTGTTAATAAATTTAAATGGCTCCTACTTCACCTTTATACTTTGACTATTATAATACCCCTCAACGGCCGTTTTTGCCATTGGCAGTTTGTTTGTCCCCATGTTATCATCAACCGCGTTTGAAATTGAAAAAAATGCCACAAAGGGTGCAGCGTGCGCAAAGTATTGCTTTGAATTTACTGCAGCATTGCCCAGTACAAGTTTGTGGTGCAAATGGATATATTGCATGAGTCGAGTAATAAATACAGATAGCCCAACCAAACGGCGTAATCGCAGCCGGCGAACCATTGCTGAAATGCTGCGACGTTTGAGCCAGAAGGCCAATATTGATGATGATGCCAAAGATATGGCAGCCACGATTGTTTATGCATTGCGTGAAATTGAGAGTGGTATTGAGCAAACAGTCAGTGCGTGGGAAAAGCGTGATTATTGGATGAAAGCGGAGCGGTTTAGCCGTGATTGGGATTGGGTGCAGGAAACGGCCGTAAACTTTGAAGATGTTTTGCGTAACGAAGCGTGGGATTTGTTACCAGAACTGTTGGCGGAGCTGTTTCCGCGTTTCGCCGATATTCAAATCAAGTCGCTGACACGAAAACCTGATGTGTGGCAAGGTGCCTATGCACTTTTGATGGCAGAGCCACCGACAGAATTGCCCTGGTGATTTGATGCGTGGGCGAACGGGCTGGATTTATTTTGTTTTGTGCGGATTTGTTGTTTTAGGCTTCATTGGCTGCACATCTGCTTTGTCTGGCACGGGGGGACAATTCGAATTGTCAACGCCTAGCGCAGGGCTGCAAGCCACACGTTCAGCACAAGTATCAACCTCCGACTCCACAAATATACCAGCACCAACGTCAACACCCGGTATAAAAGAAATCAATCAGTTGTTTCCCTTTTCATTCCCAACTGAAACGGCCACAGCAACGGCCGTTCCTACCCTCATCCCGCTGCCTACCGCAACTCCCAAGCGTTGTGAAACGCCTGGAAAAATGGTGACTGGTGCGATAGACAGCACCAATCCATATGCTGGCAGCATTGCCTATCGCGTTTATTTGCCCCCTTGTTATGGGCAAGACGGCCGTAGCTATCCCACGCTTTATATGCTGCCTGGCAACATCCATACCGACGCTATTTGGGATGAACTGGGCATGGATGAAACGGCCGAAGCGGCTATTCTCAATAACGAGATGCCACCTTTTTTGATA
>CAYGMR010000216.1:6276-7961 GCA_964350725.1 uncultured Ardenticatenaceae bacterium
GCCTACTGGGAAGAAAGAGATCCGATCGCCAATTACGAACAATTTTTGCTGGAGGAATTGATTCCAGCCGTTGACGATGCTTATTGTGCCTGGCCCGATGGCGCGGGGCGTGCGTTAGGCGGCATGTCGCGTGGTGGCTATTGGGCCTTGGAAATTGGCTTCTCGCATCCAGAACAATTTGGCGCGGTCGCGGGCCACAGCGCTGTTCTTTATGATTTTTATGCTGGACCTGACTTAAACCCACAATTTACAGGCGTAAACAATGATTTAGGCGATTTGCGCGTGTACCTTGATATTGGTGAAAATGACGGTTATATCCCCAATCTGCGTACATTGCATGAAGAAATGAGCGCCGCCGATATTCCCCATGAGTGGCTGCCGAATGAAGGTTATCACGAAGATGATTATTGGCGTGACCATACACCCGAATATCTGGCGTGGTATACGGCCGTATGGCCACATGACCGTAGTGCATATCCTGAGTGTGAGTAATGATATTGTGTTTGAGGATTCAACGACTTCAAGCAGTTTTTTTGCTTGTTTGCAGCGTGTTCTGCTTTTCTGCTTGCACAAATGCCAATGAAAAATTGGCAGAGGGTGAATTGGTGGTTTTCGATAAGGACATCGCGACGGCCGTCACTAAAACACCGCAGCCCACGATTACCATGACACCAATCCCGCCTAGTCCAACGCCACTCGATATCACTTTGACACCCCTGTTTGATTTCGTATTTCCGACCGCTACCGCAACGGCCGTTCCCACAGCAACACCTACCGCTGTGCCCTTACCGCCGTGTGAAGAACCTGGCCAACACCGCGAGGGGGTCGTTCCGTCGACCTTGACCAAAGGGGGCGATATGGCCTATCGGATTTATTTGCCACCTTGTTACGGGCGCGACGGCCATAGCTATCCCACCCTTTACATGATCGCTGGCAACAATCAAGCGGCTGGCATTTGGGATTATTTAGGCTTGGACGAAGCGGCCGAGGAAGCGATGCTAAAGGGGGAGATTCCGCCCTATCTCATCGTAATGGTTTCAAGTGGTCTGCTGGCGCTTACAACCAATGGCGGCCCCGGTTCTTATGAACAATTTTTTATGGATGAGTTAATCCCCGCGATTGAAGCCGAATATTGTGCCTGGCCTGAGCATGAAGGTCGCGCTTTGGGTGGCCTTTCGCGTGGCGGCTATTGGTCGCTCGAAATTGCTTTCCGTCATCCACAGGAATTTGCTGGCGTGGGGGGGCATAGTTCCTCATTATATGATTATTCCGCTGGCCCAGATGTGAACCCACAATTTACAGGGGTGGAAAATGATTTGGATGATTTGCGCGTTTATATAGACATCGGTGAGCAAGATATTGGCATTTACAACACACGTAAACTGCATGAGGACATGGAGGCGGCTGGCGTTGCCCATGAGTGGATACTCAATCCTGGCTTACACGATCATCCTTATTGGCGTACGCATGTTACTGATTATGTAGCTTGGTATGGAAGCCTTTGGTCACAATCTCGCGCTGATTACCCAGCATGCGATAAACTGGCTCCTAACGAAATCCCGCAGTAAATGAAGCCCCGATAATTGCTTCGTGTTGCTTTTGATACCCCAGTGATTAGCAAAATTTATTTGTGATTATCTGTCCGCTTGCTGTACCATATCAATACCCCAAAAATTAAAGCATAC
>CAYGMR010000216.1:8061-9199 GCA_964350725.1 uncultured Ardenticatenaceae bacterium
GTGATTATCTGTCCGCTTGCTGTACCATATCAATACCCCAAAAATTAAAGCATACACACCAATCCACAGCAGTAGTTTGGCGAGTTGTGATGGTACAAGGATGGCGATGAGACCAAATACGGCCGTTACCACATAATAGCCGACTACAATTCTACGCGTGGGCACACCCTGATCCGCCAGCCGAAAATGCAAATGGCCGCGGTCACCGACCAACGGATTTTGACCTCGGCGCAGCCGCGAGATAATTTGCCAGGCGACATCAATGATCGGCACAGCCAACACCAATAGCGCTGTCGACAATTTTGCCGGGGATAATATCGACAATGTTGCCATCTGATACCCAATCATATAAGCACCCGCCGATCCCAGGAAAATGCGTGCAGGGGCAAAGTTGAACGGCAAAAATCCGAGCAGAGCGCCAGCCAGGGCCAGGGGAAATAAAGCAACGGCCGTTTGTCCCAAACGGTAACTATGCCAGGCAAACAACAACGCCGCAATGAAGGCCACCCCTGCTGCTAACCCATCCAAACCATCCAACCAGTTGATCGCGTTGATCATGCCCACAACCCAAAATAATGTAAACAGAAGTGCCAAAGGTCGCCACAGCCAAACCAGATTACCGTCTATTGTCATAAACCAGGAAAAGGGAGGCTGCGTCCATAACGCCACTGCTCCGGCCGGCGTTGTAAAAACTTCGATAAAGATGATGTGGATCATGGCAATTACTGCTGCCACAATTTGAATGCCAAACTGCATCCAGGGTTTTAAGTCATACCAATCGTCTAGCAGCCCTCCCAGCACAATCACAAGCGTTCCTAATACAACGCCACGCAGGCGCAGTATGTCATTGGTCTGGTCAGGAGGCAGCAGCCAATAAATCAAGCCGATGCCTATTAACCATGCTGAAACCAAAGCCAATCCCCCCAACTTTGGCATCGCTCCTGCATGTTTACGCCGCCCGCCCGGTGCTGCTACCACACCCCAGCGTAAAGACAGCCGTCGGGCCAACGGTGTGATCAACAATCCACTCAAAAACGTGGCGGCAAAAACCAGAAAAAAAGGCATAGATCAAATAAAAAGGGTTTTGACACGGATACAAAACACGGATGAAAATAGTTCTTTAGCCGCATTTTTGTAT
>CAYGMR010000217.1:0-4756 GCA_964350725.1 uncultured Ardenticatenaceae bacterium
GAACGCAAACTTGTCCAGCGCCAATTGACAGCGCTCATTGCCAGCCAGTGCGGCGATTTCGACTTCACGCATGTCGTTGCTCAAGCCCGAAACACCTAACAGGCCACTTTCTTTGTAAATTATCTGTTCAATTTCGTCTGGTGTCAGACCCAATTGACGGTGCATATGGAAAATCAGCCCCGGATCGATGTCGCCGGAACGTGTGCCCATCATCACACCCGAAAAGGTCGCAAACCCGATGGTGGTGTCCACCGCTTTACCACCGGAAACGGCCGTCATTGTGACACCATTGCCGAGATGGAAAACAACCATTTTTAGCTCGGATAACGGCCGTTTCAACACCACCGCCGCCCGTTGACAAACATAACGCACCGATGTGCCATGAAAACCATATTTACGAATTTTATGCTCCTCATAAAATGAATAAGGCAGCGCATAAATATAGGCTTTGGGTTCCAATGTCTGGTTAAATGCCGTATCAAACACAGCCACATGCGGCACGTTGGGAAGCAAAAGCATCGCTTCACGCATACCAATCAGATTAGGTGGGTTATGCAGAGGGGCTAACGGCACACATGCTTCTAAATTGGCAATCACATCTGCATCAATCAAGGTTGATTTGATAAACAAATCTGCCCCATGCACGGCCCGATGACCCACCGCTTCAATTTCTTCGATGTCGTGAATCGCGCCATACTCAGGATGCAACAAACTATGAATGCAAATATCAAATGCTTCATGATGGGAGAGAATGGGACGGGCTTCTTTGATGGAACGGCCGTTTGCTTCCTGCTCAAAATACGCTCCATCTTCACCAATGCGTGCCACAAGACCCTTAGCCACCACCTGGCTAACATCCGTCGAAAATAGTTGGTATTTGAGCGTCGAACTACCGCAATTGATCGTTAAAATCATGAATTTCTCTTTTAATTTAACCAGCGGTTAGAACCGCGTCTACAATTACCAAGTCGGCCTTCGCCGACTAGCATCAGACCGCGAAGGCGGTCTTCCTAATTGTTGCTGCGAATTTATTCGCTGGGAAACTATCCCGCTTGTTGCATTACCTGCTGCACAATCATCTCAACGAGATCCTCTTCCGTGTACTGCTTGGCAGTTTTGTCTGTCACTTCATCCATATTAAGAATGATCTTCACCGCATGCTCTTTCCCCGCATTCGCAAAAATATCATACGCCAGAAGCGCGCTGGCAAACGGGAAACGATGGGTGATCAACTGTCCAGGATCAAGTTTGCCACTTTGAATAGTTTTTATCAGCAGTGGAATTGTGGTCGTATTGACCACGCCCATGCGGATGGTGATATTCTTGACCCACAGTTCTTCTTTATGCAGTTCCGCGCTCTGGCTGTACACACCAATATTGGCGATGGTGCCGCCAATACCAATGATTTCTTGCACCACTTTGCACGTCATCGGATGCCCGGCCGCTTCAATCGCAACATCCACACCACGGCCGTTTGTTATCTCTAAAATTTTTGCGATTGCATTGCCATCCTGATTATTAATAATCTTTGTTGCGCCCAATTGTTTGGCCAGCGCCAGACGATGCTCATCCAAATCGACAACAATCACCTCGGCTGGCGAAAAGAACTGCACAGCTAGCAAAGCAGCCAATCCCACTGGGCCAGTACCAACGATGGCAACCACATCACCAAATTTCACGTCCCCATTCATCACGCCCACTTCTAAACCGGTCGGCACAATGTCAGAGAGCATCAAGGCGACCTCTTCGTTAATTGATTCAGGAATAGGGTACAAACCATTATCAGCAAACGGTACGCGCACAAACTCAGCCTGGCAGCCATCAATCGTGTTGCCTAATATCCAACCGCCATCAATACAGTTAGAGGGAATGCCACGGCGGCAGTTTTCACAACTACCACAAGCTGTAATACAAGACACAATCACACGGTCGCCTGGCTTAAAACCGCGCACAGCGCTGCCAACCGCCTCAACAATGCCAACGCCTTCATGACCAATAATCCGGCCGGGCTCAACGGTGGCAACGCCCCCTTTTAATATGGCCATGTCTGTGCCGCAAATGGTGGTTTTGGTAATGCGGACAATGGCATCAGTCGCTTCTAATAAAGTTGGTGGGGGCATTTCTTTTAAGACAATCTTGTCTGGCCCCGTATAAACTACAGCTTTCATTAAATATTCTCCCTTCTAGCAGACTGTCGGAAAAGTCCTAAATGGTACGCGGATGAAGTACAAAAATCTGCGTTTATCCGCGAAAATCATTTCAATCTGCGAAAATCCGCGTCCTATTAAAAAGTTCTCCGACAAACTCCTAAGGTTTCCTATTTATGATAGGGTGCAGACGCTTTGCCTACAATGACCAAATCCATGACAGGTATACACTTTTCAACGCTGTTTGCCTGAGTCATGCTCTTTCTCGTGTACAACCTTGTCCACAACGGCCGTTTCTCTCTCCCACACCCCACACCAAATCGAATCTTATGTCAAACAATCAAACCAATCAGTAAACATAATGTTAAACACCCTCCATTTTGTAAATCTTATCTAAAAAAGAATACCGTTGATTTGTGCATAGATACCAGCGATTTGTGAATTGTTGCCAATTTCGACCGCTGATATGCTGGTAACACTATGTCGAATCCGTATCCAAATAACCATGAGCTGGATCAAGCATCCACCCGCATCATCCAGGAATATGTTCCTGGCCGGCAGGTAACGATCGCCCACATTATTGCCAACCCAGACAAACCACTTTGTGAACGGGTCGGGCTGAGTCAGGCAGAAGCGATTGGCATTATGACGATCACGCCCGGAGAAAGCGCCATTATCGCTGGCGACTTGGCTCTCAAAGCAGCCAATGTAGAAATCGGATTTTTGGATCGATTCAGTGGCACGTTGGTATTGAACGGCCGTTTAGCCAGCGTCCAATCAGCCCTAGAAGCCGCCAACAGCGGCATGGCCGACATATTAGGCTTTCATCCCGCGCCCATAACGCGCACCTAAGAAGATAAGTAGCAAAATGCAGCAAGTAACTTTTCACGAAATGGTCAAAACAACCGAATCCAAGCCCTGGCGTTTCATGCTCATCGGCGGCGTTGCTGCCGGAAAAACAACCTTGCTAAAAGCCTTAGAAAGCAAATCACCCCAATTCACCACCAAAACCCAGATGATCGATTACGCAGGTTGGGGCATCGACACACCCGGTGAATTCGTCGAAATGGGTCACCTGCGCCGCATTCTCATTTCTACATCCTTCGACGCTCAAATGCTCGTTGCAATCCAAGACGCAACCCGGAAAGACACAACCTTTCCCCCAAATTATTTTTTAATGTTTCCCCAACCCACCATCGGCGTCGTCACCAAAATGGACGCCAAAGAAGCTGATGCAAATCATGCAAAAGCTCAATTGGCAGTCGCTGGTGTCACGGGTGAAATTTTTTGTGTATCCGCATTAACAGGTGACGGCGTTTCTGAACTCAGAACATACCTGCTGGATACAAAATTCTAGTTTCTATACAGGCTCCGAGCCGGTCTCCCGACGGGTCTCGGTTGCATCTGAATAGTAAAAATCTTTAGTCATAAGGAGAATTACAATGGCAAAACCGCAAGGAGAAGCATTGGGTTTAGTAGAAACCCGAGGTCTGGTAGCAATGATCGAAGCTGCCGACGCCATGGTCAAGGCGGCAAATGTGTCGCTGGTAGGCATGGAAAAGATTGGCTCCGGTTTGGTGACCGTCATGGTTCGTGGTGACGTTGGTGCAGTCAAAGCTGCAACCGATGCTGGTGCTGCAGCTGCCAAGAGAGTTGGCGAAGTAGTTTCCATTCACGTCATTCCGCGCCCGCATGCCGACACCGAAGCATTGTTACCAGCGAAGGAATAAACCCCTTCACAGGATTTACCGGAGTCTACGTGACCGGGCGCAGATGGCAACGTCTGCGCCCTCACAAAAGATAAAACTGTAAAGCGATTTGGTAAATCGCATTTGGTAATTGCATATCGAAATAACATTTCGATCTACAAGGAGTAAAACTCAATGGATGAGAAACTTTTAGACATGATTGTCGCACAAGTGATGGACAAAGTCGGTGACAATGGCAGCGCAGCCCCTGCTCCAGCAGCAACCGCGGCTGCATTTGCCAACCCCGGCATGACTGAATTCGTAGGCACAGCCTTTGGTGACACCATTGGCATCGTCATTGCCAACTTAGACCCAGTCGTACACGAAAAAATGGGCCTCGATGCCAAATATCGCTCAATTGGTATTTTAAGCGGACGCACAGGCGCCGGCCCCCATATAATGGCTGCTGACGAAGCCGTCAAAGCCACCAACACCGAACTCGTTGTTGTTGAGCTAGCCCGTGACACCAAAGGTGGCGCAGGACATGGTGCCCTCATCATCTTCGGTGCCGAAGAAGTTTCCGACGCCCGTCGTGCCATCGAAGTAGCCCTGAAAGATTTGGAACGCACATTTGGTGATGTATACGCCAACGATGCTGGCCATATCGAACTACAATACACCGCACGCGCCAGTTTCGCTTGTGAAAAAGCCTTTGGTGCTCCGATAGGTCGTGCCTTTGGTCTTTGCGTCGGTGCCCCTGCCGGTATCGGTGTCATTATGGTTGATGCGGCCGTCAAATCTGCCGACGTAGATGTGATTGGCTATGCCAGCCCGGCTAGTGGTACATCCTTCAGCAATGAAGTCATCGGCTTTTTCAGTGGTGATGCCGGTGCTGTACGCCAGGCCATTCTCACCGCCCGC
>CAYGMR010000217.1:4766-9168 GCA_964350725.1 uncultured Ardenticatenaceae bacterium
CATTAGGCGACGCACCAGAATGTTTGGGCAAACCCTATATTTAATTGACCTTATGCTGCTGTTGCCGGTCTCCTGACCGCGTAACCCTGGCTTGGTGAAACACCAGTCAGAGCAAGCACCTTAGTCAAGGCAAACACCCCCTTAAGGAGGTTACAACACGATGGCTAGACGACAAAAAAGATTCGAGATAATGGATGAACGGGCAGTCAACAAAGATGGTTATGTGACTGAATGGCCCGAAGTTGGCTTAATTGCCATGGGCAGCCCCAATGATCCAATCCCGAGTGTCAAAGTACAAAACGGCGTCATTGTAGAGATGGACGGCAAACAGCGTGCAGAATTCGATTTCAACGAACTCTTCATCGCCAATTACGCCATTAACGCAAATCTCGCCGAAGAAATGATGGCGATTCCCTGTGTGGAGATCGCTCGTAAACTTGTTGATATCAACGTTCCACGCGCTGAAATTGTAAAAATCTTCTCCGGCTTAACCCCGGCCAAGATTGCCACAGTTATGGATGAGCTCAATATGGTTGAAATGATGATGGGTATGCAAAAAATGCGTGCGCGTCGCACACCAAGTAACCAGGCTCATGTCACCAACATTCAAGACAATCCCGTGCTGTTAGCGGCTGATGCCGCCGAAGCCACTTACTACGGTTTTGATGAAATCGAAACCACCGTAGCAGTCTTCAACTATGGCCCCATGAATGCGCTGGCATTACTGGTTGGCGGTCAAACGGGTCGTCCTGGTGTTTTAAGCCAAGATGCGTTGGAAGAAGCTACAGAATTACAGCTTGGTATGCTCGGCCTCACCGCTTATGCCGAAACCGTATCTGTCTATGGCACTGAACAAGTCTTTAAAGATGGCGACGACACCCCCTGGTCGAAAGCATTCCTGGCATCTGCCTATGCTTCCCGTGGTTTGAAAATGCGCTACACCTCTGGTACCGGCTCAGAAGTCCAAATGGCTTATGCTGAAGGTAAATCAATGTTGTATTTGGAAATCAAGTGCATCATGATCACCAAAGGTGCAGGCGTTCAAGGGCTGCAAAACGGTTCCATCAGCTGCATCGGTGTCCCCGGTGGCGTTCCTGGTGGTATCCGCGCTGTTATGGCCGAAAACCTGGTAACCACTTGCATGGATCTTGAAGTAGCATCTGGCAATGACCAAACCTTCTCCCATTCACCCTTCCGTCGTACCGCGCGTTTGATGGGACAGTTCCTGCCCGGCACAGACTTCATATTCTCCGGTTACAGTGCATCCCCCAACTACGACAACGTATTCGCCGGTTCCAACTTCGACACCGATGATTACGACGATTTCCTCATCTTGCAACGTGACCTGAAAATTGATGGCGGTTTACGTCCTGTGCTCGAAGAAGATGCGATTGCAGTTCGTAACAAAGCAGCCAAAGCTCTGCAAGCAGTTTTCGCTGAGTTAGGTCTACCCGCGATCACCGATGAAGAGGTTGAAGAAGCCACATATGCGCATGGCAGTAAAGACATGCCAGCCCGCGATAAAGTGCAAGACACCAAAGCGGCGCAAGACATCGTCAAACGTGGCATCACCGGTATAGACGTAGTCAAGGCATTGGCGAAAAATGGTTATCCCGAAGTCGCCGAAGCCATCCTCAACGTGCAAAAACAGCGCGTTTCTGGTGATTACTTACATACTTCCGCCATCTTGGACAAAGATTTCAACGTCGTGGCAGCACTCAACGACCTGAATGATTACCAAGGCCCAGGTACCGGTTATCGTCTCGAAGGCGAACGTTGGGAAGAAATTTCCAATATCCGTCATGCGATTAGCCCGGAGGACATCTAGGCTTAACCAGAAAAAGGTTAAACCTTAAGGAGAAACCCAATGGCACAAATATCTGAAGCTGTAGTTCGGGAAGTTGTAAGAGAGATTTTAGCGCAGGTTGCAAATGGCAATGGCGCAGCTCCAGCAGCTCCCGCTGTATCCCCGGCCGCTAGCGATTATGCTGTCGCTGCTGACATGACCATGCATGAAATTGGCGAAGCACGACAAGGCACGTCCTCTGATGAGGTTGTAATCGCATTGGCCCCCGCCTTTGGCGACAAATTAAAGAAACGTACGATTACTGGCATTCCGCATACGGCCGTTTTACGTGAACTGATGGCTGGTATCGAAGAAGAAGGCATGAAACCCCGCATTATTCGGGTGTGGCATACCTCTGACGTCGCCTTCGTTGGTAAACGTGGCGCGGAACTGAGCGGCTCTGGCATCGCTATCGCGATTCAATCACGTGGCACCACTGTCATTCACCAACGTGACCTGTTCCCCCTGCAAAACATCGAACTGTTTCCACAGGCTCCCGTGATTACACTCGAAACCTACCGCAACATTGGCCGCAACGCCGCCCGCTACGCGAAAGGCGATTCGCCGGCACCCGTTGAGCAGTACAGTGACCAAATGGCACGGCCCAAATATCAGGCAATTGCTGCTGTCTACCACATTCGGGAAACTGAATTTGTCGACAAAAACAAAAAGCCAATGGACGTACAGGTCCAATTCAACTAAGGAGAATTAAAAATGGCACAACAAGATATGATTGCTGCAATCGTTAAAGAAGTTCTCGCTGAGTTGAATGGTGGAAATGGTAAAGCGTCAGCGCCAACAGCCAATGGCAGCGCATTATGTTACAAAGTTGACTATCCTCTGTCTGAAAAACGACCGGAGCTTGTCAAAACAGCCACTGGCAAAAGCCTGGCCGACATTACGCTCGACGCCGTTGTCACTGGCGCCATCAAGGCTGATGAAATTCGCATCACCCCACAGACGCTGGAATACCAGGCACAAATTGCTGAAAGCATTTCACGGCCACAATTGGCCAATAACATGCGCCGCGCCGGTGAACTGACCAACGTTCCCGATGCCCGTATGTTGGAAATCTACAACGCACTGCGCCCAAACCGTTCAAGCAAAGCTGAACTCCTCGGCATCGCAGATGAACTAGAAAAACAGTATGGGGCCAATGTAACAGCCAACTTCGTACGCGAAGCCGCTGGCGTTTACGAAGCCCGTGATGTGTTGAAATAGTCGGGCAGTCAGGTAGTCGGTTAGTCAAATAGTCCTTCGTGACTAGAAGACAATCAGACTACTCGACTACAAGACTGCTCACTTACAAGACGAATCCTATGACAAGCATAATCGCTGGCATTGATGTTGGTAATTCCACGACTGAAGTTGCCATTGCCGAAATCAGCAATATCCAAAGCCCACCCCGCTTCTTGGGTGCCAGCCGCGTATCAACGACTGGCATCAAAGGCACGTTGAGCAATATCCCTGGGATGAAATTATCTTTGCGCCAGGCGGCAGAAGATGCGGGTATTGCTATCAGCGAAATCGACTTAATTTTGCTCAACGAAGCAACACCCGTCATCGGTGACATTGCGATGGAAACCATCACGGAAACCATTATCACGGAGTCATCGATGATTGGGCATAATCCAGGGTCTCCGGGCGGCATAGGGATTGGTGTAGGCATCACAACTCACATCACCCATTTGGTTTCAGTGAAACGGGGCGAATCGGTGATTGTTGTCATTCCCAAAGGGTATGATTTTGAGATAGCGGCTTCGCTGATCAAACGCGCGATTGAAGCGGGTGTGGATGTGCAAGGGGGCATCGTGCAGTCTGATGATGGTGTGTTAATCGCCAACCGCCTGCCCAAAATGCTTCCGTTTGTTGATGAAGTCGGTTTGATTGAGCAGGTTCCATTGAACATGTTAGCGGCCGTTGAAGTGGGCGAGCATGGCCAGGTTATCCGCCAATTGAGTAATCCATATGGCATTGCAACTTTGTTTAATCTGACACCGCAAGAAACCCAAATGGTGATTCCGATTGCGAAGGCATTAATTGGTTTACGTTCGGCAGTGGTTATTCGCACGCCCGCAGGGGATGTGCAGACCCGTCGGATTCCAGCCGGTACATTAACGCTGATTGGTGAAACGCGAACGGCCGTTGTCGAAATGGATGGCGGCGCGGATGCGATTATGGATGGACTGAACTTGGTTGGACGGCTGCAAGACGTGTCCGGCAAACCAGGCACAAACGTCGGCGATATGGTCGAACGTGTGCGCCAGACCATGAGTGATGTCACAGAAAAACCGATCAAAGAAGTCAAAATTCGCGATATTCTGGCAGTAGACTGCCTGGTTCCACAACAAGTGTCCGGCGGTCTTGCCAAAGAATTTTCCATGGAAAATGCGGTCGGTTTGGCGGCTATGGTCAACACAGACCAGCTACTCATGGAGCGTTTGGCATTAGCCCTGGCGCAAGAAATCGGCGTGCGTGTTGAATTAGGCGGCGTTGAAGCCAACATGGCTATATTGGGCACAATGACCACACCAGGAATTGACATCCCCCTCGCCA
>CAYGMR010000218.1:0-2841 GCA_964350725.1 uncultured Ardenticatenaceae bacterium
GAGATGGTGCTGCCCTATCATGCACCTTGCCAATACCGCGCCCACCGCGTCGGCAAACCTTC
This sequence comes from uncultured Ardenticatenaceae bacterium, assembly GCA_964350725.1. Taxonomy (GTDB): domain Bacteria; phylum Chloroflexota; class Anaerolineae; order Promineifilales; family Promineifilaceae; genus JAACFF01. Next base: position 63 of record CAYGMR010000218.1, read on the forward strand.
CATGGATATTATGGCTTTGATTCCAGGATTGGATTTGCGCGAAAGCCATGCAAGCTGCTGTGGTAGTGCGGGCACATATGGGTATAAACAGGAAAAACATCAAATTGCGATGGACGTGGGTGCAGATTTGTTCAGTTTTGTGGCAGCCCAAGGGTCGGATGTCCAAATGACGGCCTGCGATACGGAAACTTGTCGCTGGCATATTGAAGTTGGTACCCAATTGCCATCACGCCACCCAATTGAAGTTGTGGCGGCGGCGTATGGACTATACGATCTGGAAACACGAAAATTGCTGATCGAATAGGTATTTACGGTGACGGCTTGACACAAGGATGTCAACGGATTTTTTGAATCAATCTAGGACAATTTTGGTAGGTTAGACCATAACGTGGATGACCAAGTAGGATTGAAGGCAACGGTTACTTTGGACTCGCCTGGTACAAGCGCTTCCCCGACATCCTGGGAATGGATGTGGTCGCCGTATGCTGAGGATGTCTATACGGCCGTTCTTGACCAAATCACACCAACCGACATTATCCTAGATATTGGGGCTGGCGATTTACGGCTAGCACGGCGTTTGGCCGAGAAGGCAGAGAAAGTGTATGCCATCGAAATGCAGGCAGGCTTAATCAAGGGTTCTCTGCCACCTAACTTAGAACTGTTTGTGGGAGATGCACGGCTGCGGCCGTTCCCATCTGATATTAATACGGCCGTTTTGCTTATGCGCCATTGTACCCATTTTGGTTTGTATTGGGACAAGTTAACGGCCGTTGGCTGTCAACGCTTGCTCACAAATGCACGTTGGGGGTCTGGCTTAGAAACCATCAATATGACAAACCCGCGTGTGACCTTTGAATCGCTTGAAATGGGTTTGTACGGCTGCCCAAACGGGCATACGGGATTCAAAAAAGGCCCACCTGAGCAGCTCTCGACGGAAATGCTGGATTCTGTTGTAGAGGTTTCCTTTTGTCCAGCTTGTTAAATCAATGGCTACAACGAATTGAGGAAGGAACGAATTTTCATCGTTTACATTTTTATTAATTTGTAACGAATTAATCTGAATTTTCGCAAATCCATATCAAAATTTGCGAAAATCCAGGTGATTTCGTTGTGAATAGTTTTCGTTATTAACCCTATCTGTTGTAGCCATCTGTAATCAAAAGTGACATCATGGTCGGAATCGTTATCGTCTCGCATAGTGCAAAATTAGCCGCTGGTGTGCATGAATTAGCCAATCAAATGGTGCAAGGCAAGGTGCCAATTGCCTTTGCTGGTGGCATTGACGACCCAGAAAACCCAATCGGCACCGATGCCATGCAAGTTTATGCGGCCATTGAATCTGTTTACAGTGACGATGGCGTTGTTGTGTTGATGGATCTCGGCAGTGCTTTGCTCAGTGCTGAAATGGCCGTCGAATTTTTGATGCCAGAACAGCAAGAAAAAGTAGTTTTATCGGCCGCGCCGTTAGTTGAAGGTGCCATGGCAGCCGCCATCCAAGCGTCTGTTGGTGGCACATGTGAGCAGGTTTTGGCAGAGGCACAAAATGCATTGATTGCCAAACAGGCGCAACTGCCAGGTGCTTTTGGAACTGAGGATACGGCCGTTTCCCCCCCACCATCAACAATTGCAGCCACCCATGAAATCAGCCTGACCGTCCTCAATCCACAAGGATTGCACGCACGACCGGCTGCCCAATTTGTTACTACCGCCAATCGTTTTGTTGCCGAAATTGAAGTACACAAAGGGGATAAATATGCCAATGCTAAATCAATTAATGAGGTAGCGACATTGGGTGTGCACCAGAATGATGTCATCATTGTTAAGGCTGCGGGAGAAGATGCGACCAATGCGTTAGCAGCTATCCAGGCCTTGGCGGCAGAAAATTTTGGTGAGTCCCTTGCGGAACCTAAATCTCAGGCTGTACGAATGCCAGAAACGGCCGTTTCCCAAACAGTTGATGGTGTGATAACCGGCATTCCGGCTTCTCCTGGCATTGCTATTGGCCCAGTTTTCCTTTACCAACCGCAGTTGCCAGAGATTGTTGTCAAAACAGTTGCTGATGAAAATGCTGAATGGGGACGTTTAGAAACGGCCGTTAGCAAAGCTTTAGCCGAAATAAATGCCCTCTACGCGCAAGCCGTCAAGCAAGTTGGGCGTGATGAGGCCGCCATTTTTGAAGCCCATGCCCTGTTTTTACAAGACCCAACGTTATTACAAGCCGCCAAAACGATTTTGTTTGATCAGCAGATTAATTCTGAAGCAGCTTGGCAGCAAGCTTTTACGGCTCAGGCCAACCAATATCGTGGCTTGGAAGATGCTTATATGCAAGCGCGTGCTGTTGATATCGAAGATGTCGGCAACCGCGTTTTACGTCACATGCTTGGCGTTGAACCACCCAGCCTTGATTTTTCTGAGCCAGTCATCCTCGTAGCCGCCGATCTGACACCCTCAGATACGGCTCGCATGGATCCGCAGTGGGTCTTAGGCATTTGTACGGAGTTGGGCGGCGCAACATCACACAGCGCTATTCTAGCGCGTGCGCTGGGTATTCCTGCATTGGTGGGCGTTGGGCGCGATTTGTGGACGCTCGCAGCTGCGCAAACAGTTGCACTTGATGGCACATCTGGTCAGTTATGGCTTGAACCGAGCCCATCACAATTGATTGATTTGGAACAACAACGTGAAGCGTGGCTGGAAAAACAGAACTGTGTAAAAGCAGATAGCCGGGCAACGGCCGTTACGCGTGACAACCACCAAATCGAAATTGCCGCCAATATTG
>CAYGMR010000218.1:2851-9167 GCA_964350725.1 uncultured Ardenticatenaceae bacterium
GCGCCGAAGGTGTTGGGCTGTTCCGCACTGAGTTCCTCTTTATGGGTCGCGAAACGGCTCCCACTGCCGAAGAACAATACACAGCCTACCGAAAAGTCGCTGAACAAATGGGTGATCAGCCGGTCATCATTCGCACGCTTGATGTCGGCGGTGATAAACCACTCCCTTATCTTGACCTAGACACGGAGGACAACCCTTTTCTCGGTTGGCGCGGGATTCGTTTTTGTCTGGATCGCCCCGAAATCTTTAAGCCGCAATTAGCAGCGATATTGCGTGCTGGCTACGGTTACAACTTAAAACTCATGTTCCCCATGATTGGTTCATTGACCGAATTACGTGCCGCTAAACGTTTGTTAGCTGAAGTGCAAGCTGAGTTAGATACCGATCATATTCATTATGCTGCTGACATGGAAGTTGGTGTGATGATCGAGGTACCTGCGGCCGTTGCAATCGCCGATCAATTAGCCGCCGAAGTTGATTTCTTCAGCATCGGTACCAATGACCTCACTCAATATACGATGGCTGCCGACCGTGGCAATGCTAAAGTGGCTGCCTTGGCGCAAGCATTGCAGCCAGCCGTGTTACGCATGATCAAACAAACCGTCGACGCGGGTCATGCGGCTGGCATTTGGGTGGGCATGTGTGGTGAATTGGCGGGCAATGCAATGGCAACGGCCGTATTAGTCGGTTTGGGTTTAGACGAGTTAAGTATGAGTGCCCCCGCAATTCCGGCGGTAAAGGCTGCCATTCGGGAACTAAGTTTAGTTGAAGCGCGGGCAGTTGCCGATAAGGTGTTGGGGATGGGAGAGGTAACGGCCGTGATTGATTACTTGTCCACATGACTGCAACGGCCGTCGCCATGAACTTTCTATCAAAAGAATCTGATCAATTTCAATGAACGGCCGTTTTAGATAACAAATTAAGCACCAAATCTTTGCAATTTGATGCGTGTGGAACCTTTGATAGGTGGGCGGTGTATCCACTGTGAACCTCAACCAAACAAAGGAGCATTCAACAATGCAAAATTTTGCCAAACTTTTTACAGGTTGCTTACTGATTGGCTTGCTAATCGCTTGCACATACAACCCAAGCCCCAAACTCATTGACAAAACGCCTATTCCAACCACCCCGCCGCCATTACCCACTGCTGTAAAACCACAAGGCGAAACCATTGCCACACAAAAAACAGTGATCGCTAAACCGCAAATGAATACGAGTCGTGCCGCGCATACAGCCACATGGCTAGGCGACGGCACTGTGCTTTTCACTGGCGGGCTCACGCATGGCGAGGAGGCCACAAACAGTGCTGAGATTTTCGATCCAGAAACACGGTTATTTTCATCAACAAATCCCATGTCTGTAGCGCGTCAATCGCATACGGCGACCCTTTTACCGGATGGCAAACTGCTTTTAGCTGGCGGCTTCAATGGTGACTACCTTGCAAGCGCAGAATTATACGATCCTGTGACAGGTTTGTTTACACCCACTGGCTCAATGACGATGGGGCGTAGTGGACATACGGCCGTTTTACTAAACAACGGCAAAGTGCTGCTGACAGGCGGTGTCGGTATCGGCTGGACCTTTTTGGCATCTTCTGAACTCTATGATCCCGTAACTGGTTCTTTCACGGCGACAGGTGACATGACAACACCCCGCGAATCGCATACCGCAACACGTTTGACCAATGGCAAAGTGCTAATTGTAGGCGGTCATCAAGGACGACGCGCTGCGATTACCATTTTTGACAGTGCTGAATTGTATGATCCGTACAGTGGCACATTCAGTGAAACGGGAAAAATGACGGTCAAGCGCCATAAACATGATGCAACAGGCTTGGCAGATGGCCGCGTTTTTATCTCTGGTGGTGCCGATGAACGCGATGCACAAGGTGCCTATCAAAGCACAGAGATATTTGATCCTGAAACTGGCAATTTTACGGTTTCGGCACCGATGCATCATACACGCTACAAACACACGGGCACCTCTCTCTTATTGCCAAGTGGGGAGGTGTTTTTGGTTGGAGGTGCATCTGCTGCGGAAATTTATGATCCCCGCACTGATACGATGCGTGAAGTAGCTGCGGGTGTCGATACTGCTCGATTTTTTGCGAGTGCTACCCTGTTATCAAATGGAGAAATTCTTTTTGCAGGTGGTTATGGGCGAGACATTGCTGCTGATAAACAAGCTTGGGTGCTTAGATAAAAATAATGCGTAGTGCGTAGAACATAGCTTTCTCTGGACTACCCACTACAGCCAAAGAGTCAAAATTTGTAAATAAATATCTACTTATACTGGAAGTCGCGGCAATATCAGTTAAAATGGTGCCATAGAATCATAGACATTTAGATATTTATATGCATTTGAAACGTTACCTCTTTATTGTAATTATCGCGCTAACATTGTTAAGCTGTCAACTGTCGCACACGGCTCTTTTTGTAACGCCAACGGCCGTTCCGACGGCCACGCCAGCCCCCACCACCACACCTATCTTCATCGTCGCCACCCCAACGCCACTCTCCGCGGCTGACCTGGAACCGATAGACATTGAAGAGCAGCTCATCACCAATCTGTATGAACGAGTTGGCCCATCGATTGTCCACATCACCGCCCAAGTCGTCACCATGAACTTTTTCTTTGGTCCCACGCCCAGCGAAGGGACTGGCTCTGGTTTTGTTTATGATCTTGAAGGCCATATCATCACTAATTATCATGTCATCGAAGGCGCGGAAAGTATTAGTGTGACCTTTCCCGATGAATCCGAAATCGAAGCGGTTGTTGTTGGCGTCGATCCGGCTAACGATTTGGCTGTTATTCGCGTGCCAGAATTGCCAGAAATCAGCGTGCCATTGATATTAGGGGATTCATCCGATTTGCGGGTGGGGCAGCGGGCGATTGCTATTGGCAACCCGTTTGGGCTGGATAATACATTGACGATGGGGGTGGTGAGTGCTTTGGGACGGCCGTTGCAGCGCGATAACGGCGATTTTATATTCAATGTCATCCAAACTGATGCGGCGATTAATCCCGGTAACTCTGGCGGGCCACTCCTGAATTCACGTGGCATTGTCATCGGTGTGAACACCGCTATCCGTGACAATGCGGAAGGCATTGGTTTTGCTGTACCCGTCAATACCGTCAAACGTGTTGTGCCTGCGCTTATTGCCGATGGCAGCTACCCACATCCTTCATTGGGTTTGTTAGGCTATTCCATTTCGGCAGAATTAGCGCGTGCCTTGCAGCTTCCGGTTGAAAATGGCATTCTCGTGGCTCAGCTTTATCGCAATGGCCCTGCTTTTAATGCTGGCATTCAAGGGGCTAATGAAGAAATCGTTATTGGTAACCGGCGCATTCTGATTGGTGGCGATATCCTCACCGCTATCGATGATAAACCTATCACTGATTGGAACAGCCTGTTACAATATTTAGAATTAAAAACCAGCGTGGGCGATACCGTTCGCGTCGAAATTATGCGTGCCGATCAAACACTGGAAATTCCAGTTAAGCTGGCCGCTGAACCAATGGAATAATATGAATCAAACTGGTTTTCCTTATGAAGTGATAATCGAAGTGGCGTTTCGTGACATCGATGCTTTTGGTCATGTAAATAATGCCGTCTTTTTCAGTTATATGGAGTATGGTCGGGTTAAATATGTCACTGAACTGTTTGCTGAAAGTGAGTTAGCTACTGACAGTTTGTTGGATATCCCTCTCATTTTGGTCAAGGCGACTTGCACCTATCATTCGCCTGCATTATTAAGCGAAAAAATCAGGTTGGGCATTGGCCTTTCCCGGTTTGGCAACAAAAGTTTTGATCTGGCGTATCGTTTTGAGGGTGAAGACGGCCGTCTCATCGCCACGGGCAAAACGATCCAGGTTATGTATGATTACCGTGCCAACAGCCCATTCTCAATTCCGCTTTCCATTAGAGAGCGTGTTAATAGTTATCAAAAAGGGTGGCAAGATAACGAAGTAGCACAGTAAAAAGTGGCGAGGTTGCAAAGTAGGCAGTACGCTTCCTTGCAACTCTGCAACCATGCCCGCGGCCGGTCTCCTGACCGCGCCGCTCCCTCATTTTTCCCCAATTTCACATAATATCGCAACTATTTCCCAAATTTGGTTGACGTAATACTTGACATTCATTATGTTTTGTTGTATTGTTACAACAGTAGGTTTTGTTGTAGTATCCCGCATTGTCCTTATCACCAATGCAAGCAGCACAAATAATTATGAGTAAAGACAGTTTATTAGAAAATTATGCAGGGGTACACGAGGTCAGTAAACGCCTCAACATTCACCCCGAATCTGTGCGGCGACTGATACGACAAGGCAAATTACCTGCTATCAAGTTCGGCAACAAATGGTTGGTTGAACGCGATGTATTAGAACAATATGCCAGCCGGTATGATCCACGCCCAGGCAATAAAGCAACATTGTTATAGTGTTTTCGTGTTCACCGTGTAGTTGATTGAGAGGGAATAGGTCTATGCAACGAGCTCCGGAATTAGAAAATTTAGCTGTTATTCGCGTCGTCGGTGTCGGCGGTGGCGGCAGCAATGCAGTCAACCGCATGATTGCCGAAAATGTCACTGGCGTTGATTTTGTCGCTGTTAACACAGACAATCAAGCCTTACTCTTATCAGACGCGCCCACGCGGGTGCGTATTGGTGATAAGTTAACCCGTGGTTTGGGTGCGGGTGGTAATCCTGAACAAGGCGAAAAAGCCGCTACTGAGTCCCTTGAAGATGTATATGAGATTCTCAAAGGGGCTGATATGGTCTTCATCACCGCCGGCATGGGTGGTGGCACAGGCACGGGCGCAGCGCCGATCATCGCCAAAGCTGCACGTGAACAAGGTGCATTAACTATTGGCGTGGTTACCAAGCCATTTATGTTTGAAGGCAGTAAACGTTCCAATGCCGCTGAACAGGGCATTGAACAACTGCGCGAACATGTAGACACCTTGATTGTGATTCCGAATGACCGTTTGTTAGAGGTTACCGATAAGCGTGTCTCACTAAACGATTCCTTCCGTATGGCCGATGATGTCTTGCGCCAGGGTATTCAAGGTATCAGCGAGCTGATTACCGTGCCTGGCCTGATCAATCTAGACTTCGCCGATGTCAAAACCATCATGTCTGAAGGTGGTGCGGCATTGATGGCCGTGGGTCATGGGGATGGTGATGACCGTGCACGTGTAGCGGCTGAACAAGCCGTCAGTTCACGTCTCTTAGATGTGACAATTGACGGTGCACGCGGTATTTTGTTCAATATTACCGGTGGCTCTGATTTAAGTCTGTTTGAGGTTAATCAAGCTGCGGCTATTATCCGCGAAACTGCACATCCCGATGCCAATCTTATTTTTGGTGCAGTTATTGATGAAAATATGGGCGACGAGATTCGCATTACGGTCATCGCGACTGGTTTTGAGCGCAATCCAGCACGTCGTCAGGTTATGCAGCAATACAGCCGCACAGCCCCCCAACAAACAACACGGCGTGAGCCAACACCGGCTCCAACGCCAACACCAGCACCGCGTCAACCACAACCGGCCGAACCTAAACGTGAGCCGGAAATGGCCGATGCGCGTTATGCATCTAGCAATTTAGATATACCAGCCTTCCTGCGCAGACGTTAATAGAAGCGTCTGTTTTTGGTGCCGCCAACACCTGTTGAGGGAGCTATTTTAGGATATTCCAGATTACCCTTTAGGTAACTGTTTTTATCAGATCAACATCCCCTCTGCGAAGCAGACCCCATCTCAAAGGATGGGGTCTGTTTTTTTGTTCCAAGGAAGCTCTGCGCGCCTCACAGTTTGTTGCCATACTCACTAGGAGAAATCTTAGTTAAACAGATTGAAATTACGGTATAATAACCGTGCCATGCGCTCACTTGCGAAACAGCGTGGTTGGTTGGGTGATTTACAATTTTAGAGGCATAAAGTTTTCTAGTAGCTATTCAGGTGTCTCGATAGACCTTAAGGGTTTGTTGCAATGAAATGCCTAATTACTCGAGACAAAACTCCTAGGGTCTGAACAGTTACGTTTTCTACACTGGGAGGAGCAAATGCACAAAAAAAAGTTGTTACTTATCATTTTGGTTTGTTTGATTATAGCGCTTGGCTTACACGCCAGCAGCAGTAAATCACGCAGGGCAACTGCTATGAATGCAGTTCAGACAGAATTTGATTGCACTCATGTAACCGAAATCCCACAAACTGAATGCGAAGCACTTGTTGCCATTTACCTTAGCACTGATGGTGATAACTGGAATAATAACAGTGGCTGGCTAGCCACAAATCAACCATGTTCATGGTTCG
>CAYGMR010000219.1:0-9148 GCA_964350725.1 uncultured Ardenticatenaceae bacterium
CAGTTGCGGTGACATTTGTGCGCGGCTTTGCTATTGCGCGTGCAGCCCTGCGTTACACAGAGCGTTATGTGACCCATCTGATGACGTTTCGTATTTTGACACGGCTGCGTGTTTGGTTTTATACAGCCGTAGAACCATTGGCGCCTGCGCGTCTACAAGGCTATCACAGCGGCGATTTGCTGACGCGCATCGTGGCTGACATTGAAACCCTCGATCAATTTTATGTGCGCGTGGTTATTCCGCCTGTCGCGGCAGCGCTCATTACTGGATTAGCTTTCGTGATTTTGGGCGCGTTTGATTGGGTGCTGGGGGTGGTGCTGGTCGGCTTTTTGCTGTTGACAGGCTTGGTGCTGCCGTTGCTGACGAGATATGTGAGTAAGCCCAGCGCCATGCAGATGGTTGATAATCGATCGCAATTGAACACGGCCGTTACTGATGAGGTTTTGGGCATGGCCGATTTGCTGGCTTTTGATCAGATAGCTGTGTATCAATCGCGCACGCTGCGTTTAAGTGCTGAGTTAGAAAATGCCCATATGCGTTTGGCCATGTGGCGCGGTCTTAGCAATGCGTTGGCTGTGCTGTTGGCAACCTTGGCTGGACTAACAGTGTTATTTTTAGCGATTCCACTTGTGACCGGTGGACAGATTGAAGGGGTGTTTTTGGCGCTGTTACCGTTGACCGCTATTGTTAGTTTTGAGGCTGTACAGCCGTTGGGCACGGCCTTGCAGCAGTTAGAGACGAGTCAAGCGGCGGCACGGCGGCTGTTTGAACTGATTGATACAGAAACGGCAGTTGTCGAACCTGTCGCCTCTGCCACTGAGCCAGCCGAACTGCCTGCCGACAACAGCCTGGAATTCCGTCATGTCTCGTTCCGGTATGAACCAGATGAGCCGCTGGTATTGGATGATGTAAGTTTCAGCATTCCGGCTGGCGGAAAACTGTTTATTACAGGAACGAGTGGGGCTGGCAAATCAACCATAGTGAATTTGCTGCTGCGCTTTTGGGAAGCCCAAGCAGGGCAAATATTGATTGGCGGACAGGAAGCAAATACCTTTCATAGTGATGATTGGAGAAAGCTCATTGGCGTGGCTTCCCAGAAAATCCATCTGTTTAATGGCACCATTCGGGACAACCTGCTGCTGGCGAAAGGGGATGCTACCGATGAGGAATTGATGGCGGCTTGTGAAGTTGCGCAAGTGCATACATTTATTGCTTCACTGCCGCACGGGTATGATACACAAGTGGGTGAAAACGGACTCAAATTAAGTGGTGGCGAACGTCAGCGTTTGAGTATTGCGCGTGTAATTTTGAAGGCTGCCCCGATTTTGGTTTTGGATGAAGTGACGGCGAATTTAGATGCGCTGACAGAACAAAAGGTGATCATGGCTTTGGCTCCATTTATGCATAATCGCACCACCCTTATCATTTCACACCGGCAGATGGGATTGACGTCAACAGATCAAGTGTTTGAGATGACGCGCAGCGCACAAAGATCGCCAGCACACAATAGTTGATTTGGCAAAATCCCACTGAGAGAGCACGAACAAGTTATCAGTAGGGTCATCCCGCGGAGATGGGAATCCAAGCGTTTGGATACCTGCCTTGTATGACCGGTTGTTCATTCCCGCGGAGGCGGGAATCCAAGCATTTGGATGCCTGACTGCGCAGGTATGACCGGTTGTTTGCAAACCTCCCGTTGAGAGAAAATTGACAAACTGTTTTTTTCGATATAGAATATCGTTACGCTTGACCCCCCTCCCGGAGGGGGTGGGATAAATAATAAATGATCGTCTAAAAATAACTTTCCGTTTTTGTTTGTAGCAACCACTTCAGCGGTTTGCGACCCAAAGGTTGTCCACGACTAAAGTCGTTACTACGAACTTATTTGCGGACGTTTACGAAGGATCGTGAAAGATAATGGATGCATCAACCAAAAAAGCAGTGACACAACGTTTGGCAAGTGCCAGTGGGCATATTAAAGGAATTGGCCGCATGGTCGATGAGGAGGCGTATTGCATTGATGTGATTCGGCAAATTCAAGCCGTGCAGGCTGCCCTCAACAAAGTCAGCGGCATGATGCTCGATAATCATTTACACACTTGTGTGACGACAGCGATTCGTGGCGATGATCCGGAAGAGCGTGAAAAAATGTTGCAAGAAATCACCAGCGTTTTTGAGATGACTGGGAAATGAAAAACTACAAACCACAGAGCTCACCGAGCGCACTGAGATTTTCTCCGTGTGCTTTGTATGTTCTGTGGTGAGATTTACAGGAGATCAAAATGGAAAGTAAAACATTTGTCGTGCCCAATATCAGTTGTGGGCATTGTACACATACTGTAGAAATGGAAGTAGGCGATTTGGCCGGTGTCAGCAGCGTAAAAGCAGATAAAGACAGCAAGCAGGTGACGGTGGCGTGGGATGCGCCAGCTACCTGGGGCCAAATTGAAGCCTTATTACAAGAGATCAATTATCCACCCGAGCAGTTGATTCAGATCAATTAGTAAAGATGGCTACAGCGAATAAAGGAAGGAACGAATTTATGCGTTTAAGGAAAATTCGTTCCTTCCCCAATTCGTTGTAGTAATCAGTAGGGAAATTATGTCAGTAGAAGAGCAAATTACGCTGCCTGTATTGGGTATGACTTGTGCTAATTGTGTAACGGCCGTTGAGCGTAATTCAAAAAAGGTCGCTGGGGTCACGAACGCCAATGTGAATTATGCCAGCGAAAAGGTGACGTTTACGTATGATCCCGCTGTGATCAGCACAAAAGATGCGACAGTACAGGTAATCGGCCGTATCGAACGCGCCGGTTACAAAGTGCCCACAGCAACGGCCGAATTACCCCTGATCGGGATGACCTGTGCCAATTGTGCCAACACAATCGAACGCCGCCTCAAGAAAACGACAGGTGTGTTAGATGCCTCTGTGAATTACGCCAATGAAAAAGCAAATGTGACCTACGCAAGTGGTGTTGTTACACGCGGTGATCTCGTCGCAGCGGTGCGCAAAGCTGGTTATGATGTGGTCGAGGTCGCGGGCGATGATCAGATAGAAGATGCTGAAGCGGCGGCGCGTGCAGCGGAATTACATCATCAAAAAAAGCGCTTTCTTATCGGTGTGATTTTCTCAGTGCCGTTATTTTTGTTGAGTATGGCGCGTGATTTTGGTTTGTTGGGCGCGTGGTCACATGCGCTTTGGGTCAACTGGCTCTTTTTTGCATTGGCGACACCCGTCCAGTTTTATGTAGGCTGGGATTATTACGTAGGCGCGTATAAAAGTCTGCGTAACGGCAGCGCCAACATGGATGTATTGGTAGCCATGGGTTCGTCAGTAGCCTACTTCTACAGTGTGGCTGTCTTGATTGCGCTGACGTTAGGCTCAATAGCCTTGGGTCTGCATGTTTATTTTGAAACCTCGGCCGTCATCATCACGCTGATCGTTTTAGGGAAATTGCTGGAAGTGCGTGCGAAAGGGCGTACAAGTGAAGCGATCAAGAATTTGATGGGCATGCAGGCCAAAACAGCGCGCATTGTGCGTGCTGGCACTGAATTGGATGTACCTATTGCTGAAGTGGTTGTGGGTGATTTGGTGGTCGTGCGGCCAGGTGAAAAGGTGCCGGTGGATGGTGTGGTGGTAAACGGCCGTTCTACCATTGACGAAAGCATGATTACCGGTGAAAGCCTGCCCGTCAACAAGACTGTTGGCGATGAATTGATTGGTGCGACGATTAACAAACAAGGAATGTTAACTTTTGAGGCTACGCGTGTTGGCAAAGAAACTGCCCTCGCCCAGATCATTAAAATGGTTGAACAAGCGCAAGGCAGCAAAGCCCCCATTCAACGCATTGTTGATCAAGTGGCGGCTTATTTTGTGCCGTTTGTGATTGGGATCGCGCTGTTGACTTTTGTGATTTGGTATGTATTGACTGGTGATTTTGTGGTGGCGTTGACGCGCTTAACGGCCGTTCTCGTTATTGCCTGTCCGTGTGCCATGGGGCTGGCGACACCGACCTCGATTATGGTGGGCATGGGCAAAGGGGCCGAATATGGCATTTTGTTCAAAGACAGTGCCGCTCTCGAACAAGCCCAAAAGCTGGACGCCATCATCTTGGACAAAACCGGCACCATCACCAAAGGCGAACCGGCCGTCACAGACATTTTGATTGCGGAACTTGCAATGCAGAGTGCAGATTCTGCATTCCCCGATCCGCACGCCACATTCCTGCAGTTGGCAGCTTCGGCGGAGCGTGGCTCTGAACATCCGTTGGGTGCGGCGATTGTGCATGCAGCCAATGAGCAGGGCTTGGTTTTGAGTGAGCCACAAGCGTTTGAGAGTTTTGCTGGTCATGGGATTGCCGCGCAGGTAAACGGCCGTGACATTTTATTAGGCAATAAACGTTTGATGCAGCAGCACGATGTCACCTTGAACGGCTTAGAAGAGAAGGCAGACCAACTGCAAAAAGAAGCCAAAACTGCCATGTGGTTGGCTGTGGATGGTCAGGCAAGTGCAATTATTGGGGTTGCCGACACCATTAAAGCCAGCTCGCGTGAAGCGGTTGAGGAGTTGCATGCACAGGGTTTGATGGTTGTGATGATGACTGGTGATAATCAGGCGACAGCGTGGAGTATTGCCCGAGAAGTTGGCATTGAGCGGGTCTTTGCTGAAGTGCTGCCCGGTGACAAAGCTGCTTTCGTCATTGAATTACAAGACGAAGATCATATTGTGGGCATGGTGGGCGATGGCATCAATGATGCCCCAGCATTGGCACAGGCGGATGTTGGGATGGCGATTGGAACGGGCACGGATGTCGCGATGGAAACGGCCGATCTCACCTTGATGCGTGGCGATTTGCGATCGGTGGCGCAGGCGATCCATTTGTCCAAAGCGACAATGCGCAATATCAAACAAAATTTGGGTTGGGCATTTGGGTATAACGTGGCCTTAATTCCAATTGCAGCGGGCATTTTGGCTCCTTTTATTTGGGCACCCGATTTTTTGCGCCAATTGCATCCGATTTTTGCCGCCGCTGCAATGGCTTTTTCGAGTATTAGTGTTGTGAGCAACTCGTTACGCTTAAGGCGAGTGAAGTTGTAGTAACAGACGAGCATAAATGCTTTTTATCGACACGGATAAAAAAGAACGCGGATTTTTAGAAGGCTGTGTTCTTTTCTATCCGTGTCCTTTATTTTGTGATATTTGTGACTAAATTTGAGGATTGAGATGAGAAAAATATTTTTGTTAGGGGTCACATTGCTCTTGTTGGCTGCTTGCACATCTAATCAACAGAGCCAAGTAAATGATGAGAGTGTGGTATCAGAATCGGAGGAATCTAACATCACTGCGACGGCAGCTGCGTTACCTTCCCCAGAGCCAAATCAGAGCCAGATGGGTGGCATGGGGCAAGGTATGGGTGGCATGATGGCTCGCCACCATGCGACAGTTCCCGAGACATATGTAACTGTGGTTAATCCTGGTGGTGATGAAGAATCTTTGGCGCGTGGCGCTGAAATTTATGCGGCGCATTGTGCCGTTTGTCATGGCGATGGCGGCATGGGGGATGGTGTAGCTGCCAAAGGGTTTGATCCTGCACCCGCTGCTATTGCCCATACCAGCCAAATGCTGGGTGATGATTATCTATTCTGGCGCATCAGCGATGGTGGTGCCGCTGAGCCGTTTTCTTCAGCGATGCCAGCATGGAAAAATGTGCTTGAAGAAGAGGCGCGTTGGGATGTGATCAATTATGTGCGTGCCTTGGGCGCAGGTACGGTTCAGCCAGGGCGTGGCATGGGCGGTACGCGTTATGATCCTGATGGTGAGTTGCAAATGCGTACTGAGATGTTGGCAACGGCCGTATCCCAAAATCTAATCACCCAGGCTGGAGCCGATACATTCAACAAAGTGCATTCTGCCATGGACCAACTAACGCCAAATGGACAGATGCGTGGTAACATGAATATGCGCGAAAACGAGATGTTAAATCAACTGCTCGCCGCTGGAGAGATTTCGCAAGCCGAAATGGATGAGTTCAACCGGATTCACGATTTGTTGGTGACGGCCGAGTTGATGCAATAAGAATTAGTACAACGAATTGGGGAAGGAACGAATCTAGTCCAAGAAAGAAGAAAATTCGTCATTTCCTAAATTCGTTGTAGCCACACAGAAAAAATAGAAAAGGATAGTAAAATGCAAAAAGTACGTTGGGGATTATTATCGACAGCCAATATTAATCAAAAATTGATACCGCCAATCCGTGCGGAAAAGCGCGGCGAGTTGGTGGCTGTGGCCAGCCGCAGTCAAGCTTCTGCTGATGCATATGCCCAAGAATGGGATATTCCGCTGGCGTTTGGTAGTTACGACGAGATGTTGGCCTCAGATGCTGTGGATGCTGTCTATATTGGACTGCCCAATCATCTCCATGCCGAATGGTCGATTAAGGCGATGCGGGCAGGCAAACATGTGTTGTGTGAAAAGCCGTTTGTTTTGACATTAGACGAAATGGATGCCGTAACGGCCGTATCCGAAGAAACTGGCATGGTGATTATGGAAGCGTTTATGTATCGGCATCATCCACAGACAAAAATAGTAGGCGAGATCGTGAAGGACGGCCGTTTAGGTGATGTTCGTGTGGTACGCGGTGCGTTTAGCTTTAAACTCACAGACTTGGAGAATGTCCGCTTGGTGCCGGAGTGGGGCGGCGGCTGTTTGTGGGACGTGGGTTGTTATCCACTCAGTTTTGCACAATTTGTGATGGGGTCAGCGCCAGAATGGGTGATGGGAGATCAATTCGTCAACGAAAGCGGTGTGGATGTTGTTTTCAATGGGATGATGCATTACAGTGGCAAGCGCGTGGCTCAAATCACAGGGTCGTTTGCTGCGCCTTTTCACACCTCAATTGAAATTTGGGGCACGGAAGGCCGTTTGGAACTGACACGGCCGTTTATCGGACAAGATGGCCCCGAACAGAAACTTACATTTTATCCAGTAGATGGCGCGGCTGAAGAAATTGCGGTGCCTGAAAAAGAGTTGTATCTAGGCGAAGTTGAAGATATGCACGCGGCGATTTTAGATGGCAAACCTACCTATTTAACTCTGGAAGAAACGCGGGATCATATGCGCACTTTATTGGCTTTATATGAATCTGCGGCTAAAAATGAAGTTGTGAAATTATAGGAATGTGTCTGGGGGGGGGAGTTGTGCTTGCGCGTGTATTTTTGCCATTGCGTAACGGCCGACCAAGAATAGAAAGACAGTAACGGCCGTAATGACTGCCCAGGTAAGCGTTGTCATTTCCAGACCATGCGAACCAATCAAAGTCAACATCACTGCGCTAGGAAAACGGCCCAAGAAGTTGGCGACCAGAAATTTGCGCGGCGAGATACCACTTAAGCCGCCGACAAAATTCATGGCATCTGAAGGGAAAACTGGCAATAAAAAAGATAGGGTAAAAAACAATATCCCCTTTTGATTGGCGATGCGTTCCCATTGATCGACGGTTGCTGGTTTGACAAATTTGTGCACAACCGGGCGACCTGCCCAGCGTGCCAACAAGAAGCAGAGTTGGCTGGCTACAACGGTGAAGGTGATATTCAGCAATAGCCCCAGCGGAAATCCATAAACATAGCCCGCTGCAATTAAGAACACATGGCCGGGAATGAATGCAATGAGAACTTGCAGCATTTGGGCAAGGGCCAACACAAATGGACCTAACAAGCCATACCCTTGCAAATAAGCGCTGACGGTTTCTTGATCGCTGATGAGGTTCAGAAATGCACGTACATCTGCTTGCCAACGCCAGGCGATCGCGATCAAGGCTACAATGACAAATGCGCTAAACAGCCACGCAAAAGTTTTGTTGTTGGGTGAATTGGAAACGGCCGTATTGTCTACAGTTTCGTCGACTGCTTTTGTTTGATCGTCGGGTGCCGTGGCTGGCTGTGAGTACTTGGTTGTTGCCGTCATAAATGATTCTCTTGCCGCATCTCTGCTGCCTAACACTGTCTACGTGTTTTAAGCGAGAAAGTTGTTAAGCAAACAGGCTGCATAAGCTTTATGCTACAGGGTGATGTCTAGTTTGGCAAGAGATGGTTAGTAATTACTTTCCCTGACTGGAAAATTAGTATCATAACCATACATGTGCATGCAAATTACGATAGGGTACTTGGCGTGCGCCCGCCAGGAAAAAGCGTAAGGCATTGGGGAAACGTCGCGCCCAAGCAGACTCGGAATGCACCGCCCATTTCTCTTCCACATGCATTAAATCGCGGATCGGCCGATACCCTTTCTGGACTAAAATCCGTTTCATGCGCCGTACACCAGCATAATAGCGGCGTGATTCCAGCCGTTTTTGGCGCGCATTTTTAGAGCCGCCTAACTCACGAGTGCCAGCGTCCAGATAAATTCTACCCGGCAAAAAAGAAGCATTTTCAATATAATTATAAATAGCCCCACGAGCAAACCATAACGAGGGGCTCATGATCCCGGCAAAACCAAAAACATCTTCACGTCGAAAAAATGCATATAAACTGATAAGCCCGCCCATCGAAGAACCCATAATGCCGGTTGTGCGGCGCTGGGGCAGGGTACGAAAAGAGTTGTCTATTAATGGTTTTAAGGCATTGGCAATGAATCCAACATAATGGTTGCCATCACCACCGCCATAACGTGGATCAACAAATGGGCTGTATTCATTGATACGCTCAGCACCCATATTGGGAATACCGACGATAATCGCTTCTAGCGTTTCCGCGTAGGCAAGTTCCTCCATGGCTTCATCAATACCCCATTCACCCGCGAAACTCATGGCAGGGTCAAACAAGTTTTGGCCGTCTTGCATATATAAAACCGCGTAGCGTTTGCTGCTGGTGGCGTAAGATGGTGGCAGATAAACGATGATATCACGCTCGTTGCGTAATTGGGGGCTGAACACACCACGGGCGATTTTTAAGGATCCTACCGTGTGGTGGCCGTCATGATGTGGATAAAGGTCGTGATAATTTTGCCAATCTACTATCTGCAAATGTGTTCTCCAATGTTAGTTTTGTTACAAGTTCCTTACTGCTTTGTCAACAAAATATGTTTGCGCTTGTAGTAACAAGCTTTAGCCGCTTTACCGCTGAAGCGGTTACTACGAACCGCTTTTGAATTA
>CAYGMR010000220.1:0-9134 GCA_964350725.1 uncultured Ardenticatenaceae bacterium
CTCATAATTCGCAGGTGACATCCATCACCCGCGAGAATAAATTTGCATCAAAATCGTAATCGTCGGCACCATCTGCAACCTGTAAACGGGCAATTGTGCCGTAACTCGTACCGTGCAACAATCTGCAAGCGGCGGCCAGTTTCACTATTTTGTCATAATCCTCAGCGTGTAAAATCAGCTGAAAATCAACTGCCCCGCTAATTACTACGCCGCCCAACGTTACGTCGTTTGCCCCGTCTAACTGCTGGTAAACAATAGCCGGTCTGCTGGCAGCGTGTGGCAATGTCAGCGGGTAAAAGCTGGTGCTAACTAAGCCGGATACCGTGCTATTTGCTAAAAACGCGGCTCTTAAGTCGCTCTCTGTACTCATCGACGGCTCCGCACACTAACAGCGCGCCCGGCGACCTTTTCTATATGGTCAGCTATCATCTGCTTTGCCTTGTTGCGTCTTGCGGCCACGCCCTTGCTCACAAATCCGATTGCGCTGATATAGCGCGTGCCTTTTTCTAGGAAGAGGCCGTAAAATTCTTTAACGACTACACGGTAGGACACATCACCGTCCCGTGCATTTTCATCAACCGCTTCAACATCTATACTTTCATAAAGCCGTCGCGTTTTTCCAATCGGTGTTCGTTGCCGCACGCCATCCGCTAAATATTCAGCGGCCTCTTTGGTGGCGATGGGTAATACCTGAATAATTGCACCTTCAACACTGTTCAGTGTTTTGATTGCAAATTCCACGTCATCACCAAAGCCACTTTGTTTAGCTGACATTAACAACCTCGAAACAGCCGATTTCTATATCACCAGTCAACGGCCGATCAGACACATAACGAATGCCGTAAACGCGGGAACCGTGCGAAATGCGTGAGCTTAGCTTGACCGTGCCGATATGTGCCCGTGCAAAAATGCGCGTGTTCATAGTGCCAGTTTCAGCCGTCCCCTGTGCGAGATACTCACGCCCGGTTAGGTCTTCGACTTTTGCCCAATACGTCCCAACGGTTGCCCATGTAATAACCTCTTGGCCTAACGAGTTGAGGCTTACGCTTTTGGATTCAATCGTGATCCGCTGCCGATATTCACCAGCTCTCATGTGTACCGTCTCCAAGAGCGAACAGGCCATAAAATACGTTCTGCTGTATCTATCGTTTTTTCGGCTGCTCGATTTTCGCGGTAATAATAATAGTCGCCAATCAATAGCTTGATCGCCTGTTTAATTATTTCCGGCACATCTTCCTCGCCCCCATACCCGGCCACATATTGAATCACAATCCCGCTCATTGAGCGCAATGTAGCCGAGGGCAGGGTTTCAAATCTTATGCGACCTTGCCGCGTGTCTACCTCATAATCATCCGTACTCATTACAGTCGCGTCTCCGTCTTCGTCGGTGTAGGTGACAGAGGAAACGCTTTGTAATGGCGGTCGCCACAATTCGAGGTTACAGGTAGGCCACACATCCAACGCCATTTCGAGCGTTTGCGTAACAAATGCCCGTCTTGTGAATTTCTCACACCACATTCGCGCCGCTGTTATTTGGCTGGTAATTAACGCATCATCTGCGTCAACATCAACACGCAAATGCAGCTTAGCTTCTGTGAGTGTGATAGGTTCTTCCGCTGGTTGTGTGACCACTGTTATCATGATTTCGTGACCTTTTTGGCGCGCTTTGTAACGGTTCGCTTTCGCGCCGGGCTTTTCCTGGCGGCTGTTTCGATGGGTGGCGGTGTCAAGTCGACGGCCGCGCCGCATTCCACAAGGGGGCGACCTTCGTCCGTGGCGACTTCATACACCACGCCAGCCTGTAACGTGCCATTTGGACCCGCTGCCGTATTACGCATCAAAATTCGCATAAATCACCTATGCCGTTGCTACTATGCCAGCACCTTGCAAAGCATCAATAATCGCGTTTTGATTTGCAATTATTTCCTCGCAAAGTTCTAACAGTTCGCCAACGGTTGGTGTAGCTCCGTTTGCCACTGTTACCGCGCCGTTTGGCGTGATGTCTGGATCACCTAATGTGTAGGTGATCGCAATGTCAGCAATCGCAGAGGCTTGAGAACCGGCCGCCGTAATACTGCCACCGCTGGCAATTTGCAGCTCACCGCCGATCACAGTTTTGGCACCGCCTTGCTCAGTATAATTACTCGTGTTGTAGCTCATACGATTAAGCCTCCGCTGGACTAATCACCTGTGTGGCCGCCGAAACGGTTGCCCCCTGGGTGATGGGCATTTTTGTCCCTTCGTACTGGATGGCAATCATGTTGCCATAGGCAATATTTGCAGTGGCAGAAGTGACAACGCCTTGCAGGTATCGCTCACGCGGACGGTAAACGTCCACAACCAACAATGTGCCGTTCAGGTCGTCGTTTTCACCACTCGCAACGGTAGCAACCGCACCAGAAAGCGCAGCCATTCCCGACGTGCTGTTGGCTGTGTTTTGCTCAATCGTTAATGCGGCTACACCGGTATTGGCTGAATCGGTAATTGGAACAACAAAAACAACGCCTTCGTATCCTGCCATGTCGATAATATCGCTATTGGAATCAATGCTTGACCCCGCTGCAACTGGGGCCAAAACTTCACTAATTTTTACATTTTTCAACAAGTTCATTTCTACCTTCCTTTTTACGAGCCTAACTGCACGCGGGCAAACGCCTCTTCTAATACGGGCATGCCGTCGGATTCAAGGCGGCCAATCAAGCCAACTTGATTAGATTCAGCGTACAATTCCATTAGCCGTTGCATTTCCATGGCCATACTATCAGCAATCCAGTAATGCGAGAAATTGCCCAAAATGCCGACATATTTACCAGTCGTAAACGTGTTGGGCGCATATTCGCTCATGTGGGTCGGCAACCCTAACAATGTGTCAGGTTCACCAGCGCGAACGGATTCACGCCACAGATAATACCCTTCACCATTTTTTAGCTTGGCAATCATTTTCACGGCATCACGGTGGAATAACCAGCGGGAACCGCCCCAATATTGTTGTTTCAAGGAATATTTTGCATTGATCAAGCCGTCGAATGTAACGGCCGTTGTGGTGTTACCGCTTGATACGTCGCGCCCAGTTGAGATTCCATCATTTGACGCGGTGAATACTCCAAGTGGCTGCCCGGAACCGCTACCAGTCAAGCCGGCTTTTTCCCAGGTGATACCAAACTTATAGGCCAAACGAGAGCGCACAAGCGATTCTGAATTGGGAACCTTGCGTAACAATTTATTACTCAACTTAATACGTTTTGCAAGTGGGTGCGGATTTAATGCACGTTTGCCAAAACTCATAGTTGAATCCTCACTACCCGTTGCTAACTCAGTTGTCCAGTCAGCATCGGCGGGATCATTCTCAAGTGTTGGCACGCCTAAACTTTGCGCATTCGGTACACTGAATACAGTTGCCCATTGACGAATAAATACAGCGTCGTCAACTTCTTTAATCAGTTGATCGACCATTTGCACGGGTGTAACCAGATACCCGCCTAGTGTGTCGGAATCGGCTTGCAATGCACGGAATTGTTGACCTGTGCGTACCCAATTGTTGAATCCCTTGCGATATTCATCGGTTGCCGTTTGTGCAAGCCGCTGCCATTCACGTTGTTCTTTCCACGCTGCGTCATTGGCTTCAGTGGTTTTCATCCCACGGCTGCGGAATTCAATCGAAACGTCTTTCCCGTCTCGTTGCCCAAAATCATCCTTGAACGTTGCCCCCATCGAGGCTGCGGTTTCGGTTTCGGCTGCTTCCAGTTTTTCAAGCCGCTCATATTGTGAGCGCAGTTCGCTAGCCTGATCCATGAGCTTGTCAAACTGCTCCTGATCTTCTGCGGTCAACCCGCCGTCTTTATCTTTGCGTTCCTCATACAACGCACGGGCGTTCTTAATTGTCCCGGCGCGTTTTTGACGCATTTCTAAACTGTTCATAATTAAACTCCTATTGTTCACTTTCAATTAAACGTAATTGATACCGAGCGCCATATGAGCGCACTTGCGCCGGGTCTGGTTCAGTATCTTCAATAATATGACCGGCTTCGACCATTTGTTTGCATTTTGAGCGCACAGCCGCGCTTGTTTGCGGATATGCGGGATAAGTAACGGGTGAAATATCATATAATCCGGCCGCGCCCCCTGGCAACAATCTGCGTACCATAACACCGTCATCACGTTGGCTCCAACTATCGCCACCCTCTTTTACTGTGAAGGAGAAACTCATTTGGTCAACGTCACCACGCTCCATACTGACAAGCGCATCGCGCCCCCATGTGTTATCCGGCGGGTGTGTAACAGTTAAAAGGCCGCTCGGCGTATCAGTTATGGTCAATGTGCCGCTTTTTGTGCGGCCTAAAACTTTGTCATCGTTGTGGTTCCACAAGCTCCGCACATCATCGCCCAGCACATCAGAGAAGAATCCAGGCTCTATGATTTCAACAAACCAACCCATGTTTCTAGATTCGCTACCATAAACAGCGGCAAACCCTTCAATCGTTGGCTTTTTTTCCTCGTCTTGCTTGACTTCCATTGCAGTGCTAAAAAAACGACGTTCTGTATCTTTATTTTGTGTGTTACTCATTATTTTTTCCCCGGTTTGATAGTACAATCACAGCCCCGGTGTGCTGGGGCATGTCCTACGGCATTTGTGGAAACCAGCGGAATATCCGCGCCCGATGGTTGGTAAGATTGACCAGCTTCTAAGAAGTTGCGGTCAATGGCGACAACTTTACCGTCTAACCCCTGGCAATACGGACATGTCTCACTGCCACGGGCAACCCATACCAGTGTTCGCACGCCTAAAGCCGCCCATGTTGTCTTGGCGACTGCGTTCCCGAATCGCACGCTTTCATTGTGCGCTTCTTCTGCGGGTCTTTCGTCTCGCCAGTCTGTTAGCATGTCGTCAACGGCCGTTGATTCATCGCCTTCTTCAATCGCTGAGTGAATTTGTTTTTTACTTTTGCCAATATGCCGCGCTGCGTATTGTTCAATGTAGGCAGTCACCCATTTTTCGAGGTCTTGCTGCTCGCCGTCCACCTCATCAGCCGCTGCACGTCCAACCAAGTCAGCCAACGAGCTATAAGATGGTGTTAGATATTGGATAATCCAGCTGCGAAAATCTTCATAAAAGGCATCCATATCGGCATCCAAATCAGTCCATTTGGGCAATTTGTTACCAATATCATTCGCTTCACGTCGCAAAACGCGCCCCAGGGCCTCTCTAAGGATTTTTTCTTGTGATTTTGCGATCCATTGGCGGTATTCAGCCGGTTTGTAGCTGCGCTGCTCGGATTGCGCTGGTAATGCGTTCTGTTGTGGTTGAGTGGCGGGTAGCTGCCCTAATGGGGCCATGTTCATAGGCGTTAATCGCGTATCGCCCCCGTCAACCGGGTTCATATCTTCCAATTCTAGCACGTCGTTAATGCTATAATAGCCCCACTGGATGCCGCTGGCGTATGCTTCGTGTCTGGCTGTGCTATCACCACGCAATAACGCCGACAAGTTTAGCTTAGAGTAATATTTTTTGCGCTGTGTACTGGTTAATAGTGTAGTGTCAATCGCCTGTTCTATGTTCGTCGCCCACGGCTGCAATGCGTCTTGGACGTATTCTATGCTTTGATGTTCAATGTTTGAAAATGTCGCCTGCTCTAAATCATTTAGTTTATGCGACGGAACCCCGAACCACCGCGCAATCTCAGTTATTTGAAATTTTCTTGTTTGTAAAAATTGAGCGTCTACTGGTGGGATCCCGATTGATTCGATTGTCATCCCTTCTTCAAGTATTTTTGTTTTGTGGCTGTTGTCTACGCCCGCATATTCGTTAGAAAACGAGTTTTTCAGATTTGTGTAGGCTTCGTCCGATAATCGCCCAGGATGCTGCAAAACAGCCCCTGACTGAGCGTCGTTTTTGAAGAAGCGGCCGCCATATTGTCGGGTTGCAACCCCTAGCCCAATGTCATCACGCGCCCCTGATATTACCGATTTACCCACAACGCCATTGGTTGTTAAGCCACGAATGTGCAACACGTCCGATGCTGGCATCCTCTTTTCTGGATGTCCGTAGTAATACCAAATCACGCCATTTTCACGGGTAACGCGCATTTTATCGGGTCTCAACGGCCATAATGCTATTGGCTGACCACCGTTTGACCATTCAATACCGTTATAGGAGTTTCCCCACAACAAAACATGCGTCATAAGTAAATGCCGCCAATTGAATGCGGTCATTGATGGGTTTGGTTTCAAATACAGTAAATTATAGAGCGGGTGGCGGGTCGCCTTGCGTTTTGCGTTTTCACCGGTGCGCTCCATCAAGTGGAGGGGCAACATGCCGATATGTTTACCCAACAAATCAACGGCGCGAAAAACAGCGGAGAAATTGAGCGCCGTTTCTTCTGTGACATCAATACCCGAGGCTGTCTCCGCATTTACCCTCAGCCATTTCGCCAAAGCGGGGTCGCGTGGGTGTGTACGTTTTTCGAGCATGCCAGAAAAGAAGCCCATCAATCACGCGCCTTTTTGATTGCACTGTAAAAACCAATAACAAGCAAAATTGCACCGGGAACAATCAGCGCCAGCGGAGCATAAACGAAATACAACCCTACTGCCGTCAATAGTAAGCCTATTACAATAAAAATGTCAGATAAATCAATGCCCATATAAATAAAAAATGCGCAAAACCGTTGTGATTTTGCGCCTCAGATAGTCCGTGACTTATTTAGTTCCTCAGGGTTGCGACCTGTTTATCCACGGGTCCGTGGCAGGTCGCCTCTTGAGTACTGTTATTCTACAACATTTGTTATGGTTTTGTCAAACCACACGCGATCCTCAACCACTCCTCTACATCTTTGCTATTTAATGGCTCTTCACCTTTGAGGGTGCGTGATAAACTCAAATCACTACTAGCCATGCGTGCCTCTTCGCCGTGCACGTCGGCTGCTTTTATCATTATTAAGGCTAATACCGACGCGACCCTTGCATGTGCGCTAATCGTGCCTACCCCATCCCACATGCCCAACGAAATCGCGTTTTGTTCTACCATTGTGTCACTAATAATGATCCCGTATTTGAGCAAAACTTTCAAATCGCCAAAAACTGCGGATTTTATATCTAACATCACATTTGGTTCTTCTGTTCGATGAAACAGCGCCAAGTCAATAACAAGCTGAACCACCATTTCGCTAACAAACCCAATATTATCGTCATTTGTTCCCCCGTCAACCTCCCCTTCAAAGTCGACCGGGATAATCATATCTAGTGTGCATTTTGGAAATTCGCCAGGGGTAAAATGCAACGTCAACCCCTTCAAATGAGGCCCAATGTCAACGCCATTTAGCATGTATTCGTAATCACTAGATGACAGAGCCTCCCGGCTAATATCCTCTTTTTTTCTTATCGTTAATTTACTCATTATGCCTTACTCCTTTATGGCCTTAATCAAACTGTCTGTCATTATAAGAATCCTCATATGACTATCCCCCAACGCGGACACCACTTGCTGAAATACGTCCGCAGGATTTGAATTATTAAATGATGCTAAGTCAAGACACAACTCCTCTATTTCGTTCACTTTTTCGTCATCACATCCGAACATTGCCTTTGCGTTTTCGCGCCAAAGTTCACGATTCATGTGTTACTCCTTTGCGGTAGGCTGTACCGTCTCAATTTTTTATGTCTAACTAGGTGAATTTCGATAAATCTAAGCCGTTTTATGATTATTTCGCGCTCGTTCTCCAAATCTGCCAACCATAGCGATAATGGCACATTTTCAGGCTCGTTTGTGTTGTTTGTGCCATTTTCTGGCAAAACGCGGTAAACGGACACTAAATCACACGAATTCCCCGCGTATTATACACGCTCGGCTTTGATCCACCTGCTAACGTAGCACGATAATAGGCCATTAACAACGCCACGATACCGTCAATCTTTTCGATGCTCTTCTCTTTGTCCGGTTTTAGGTTCCCCGCCGGGTCTTGTCTGGCCACAAGATTGTCAATCATCCACGTCAGCACCGGATTATTCCCGTGTGCTATGGTCTGGTTAGCAATCGCAACCTCAAGCGCCTTCATGGCAGGATTCATGCTGACATACCCTTGCCGGAATTCTACCATCTCTATACCCTCGTCGATTAGGTGGTTTGATACGCTGGTTGCGTTCCACGGGTCAAACGCGCATTCTACCAAGTCATACGCCGCCGCAGCCTCTAAAATTTGCGCCTCTATCCAGTCATAATCGACGCTTGACCCCGGCGTCACGTCTACCAGGCCCGCCCGTGACCACGCCAGATAAGGCACACGATCACGCTTTGACCTCAAGGTCATAGATTCCTCTGGTATCCAAAAACGCGGAATAACCCAAAACGGCTCTTTTTCGTGAATTGGTGGGAAAATTAACACCCATGCGGTAATGTCAATCGTTGACGAAAGGTCAAGCGCCCCATAACAGCGCCGCCCTAGCAAATCAATTGGGTCAATCATCGGAATTGACCCGCAACGATCCCACATTTCATGACTAATCCAACGGCTAGCCGCTTGCGTCCACAAATTCAAATGCAGCCGTAAAAAGGCGTTTAATTGTCCCGGCATTTCTTTCGATCTGGCTGCCAGCCGTCGCATGTCATCTATATTTTTGCTTACACCTAAATTCGGGTTAGCTTTTATCCAGTTTGTCTCATCTTCCCAATCGTCACCCTCATCAAGCGTGTAAATTAAGCCGAAAAACGAATCATCCTCTACAACACCACTAGCAACCTTTTCAGAATAATCATGCAGTTGGTAACAAAGCGACTTACGATCATACCCTGCCGTTGTAATTGCAATCATGAGCGGCTGCCGTCTGGAACCTGTGGCCGTTTCTAGCACATCCCATGTGTGGCGGTCTTTCCATGCGTGTACCTCATCGGCAATAATCCCATGCACGTTTAACCCGTCCATGCTGTTTGAATCGCGTCCTAACGGCTCGAATTTTGTGCCGGATTCTTTATTGTGGATATTGTCCTTAAATACTGTGAGAATTTTGGCGAGTTGCGGCGACCGTTGCACCATCATTGTTGCGTCTTTGTGTGAAATACGCGCCTGATCGCGCTTTGTGGCGACTGTGTAAATTTCTGCACCGGGTTCGTTGTCTACAGTCATCAAAAACAGACCCATCGG